>JAQVOZ010000119.1 GCA_028702365.1 Candidatus Omnitrophota bacterium
TATTTCTTTAAAAAATGCCTCGATGAGTTCTTTCTCCTTGACCTCGGACATATTTTTGGTTTTAGCAATTTCTTCAGCTGATTCTTTAACCAACTTTTCTGCAATTGAACGATGGAATTGCGGCAAATTGCTGATTACCTTATCAAATATTTCTTTTGCTTTTAGATTCCAATTTATTTCGGGCATATCTCTCCTTGTAAAATTAACTGATTACCTCAAATATTGTTTTTGTCATTTTTTCTTCTGCATCGAACAGGCGAAAATCGGCAAATCCCATTTCGCCGGTTAAAAGATTATCCGAAACTACCAAAATCGCGGCAACGCGCGTTTTATAAACATTGGAAACAGTAACAAACGGGCTGGTTACCATATCCACGCAAATTGCTCCTTTTTCTATATAAGGATTTACAATTTCTTTGGTTTCTTTAAACATTGCATCCGTTGTCCAGCAGGCACCCTGATAAACTTTGCCCTGTTTTTCAAAAATTGTTACCAGCTTTTTGGATAAATCTTTGTCAACATGGGAAATAAAATTGTCATCAACATAATAACGCGTTGCGCCATCTCCTCTGATAACTTTATCGACAACGACAAAATCTCCAACGGTCATTTCCTGTTTCATGCCTCCGCAGGAGCCAAGGCGGATAAGCGTTTTTATTCCTCCAACGCATAAAATTTCCGTAACAAATGCCGAGTCCGGGGCATAGAAACCGCCGTTGCCTACGGTTACTTTCTTTCCTTTATATGAGCCGGTCCAGAAAGTGTAGCCTAAAAAAGTAAAATTTTTGACAGGATTTTCCAGGTATTGAAGGCATCTTTGCGCGCGCTGCATCTGCCCGCTGATAATACCAATTTCTCCGAAATCTCCCTGGCGAAACTGTAAAGATTCAAGCAATCCCTTTGCATGCAGATGAACGTCTCTTTGCATCATGATATTTCTCCTTCATTTTGTTGGTTCTTTTCTTCTTCACCCTGCTGATTGACCTCGCCTTCGTTTTGTTTAGCAGGTTCGACTTCAATTGTTTTTTTAAGCGCCGCCTTGTCAATTTTTCCGACTCTGTTCTTAGGCAGTTCCTGGACAAATTCGAAATAATGCGGAATCTTGAAATGAGCCAGGTGTTCCTTTAAAAAATCCCTTAACTCCTGCTCATCTATTGCTTGGCAGTCTTTTGTAACTATAAAAGCCTTTGGCACTTCTCCTCTTAATTCATCAGGCACGCCTATTACTGCGACTTCCTGGACTTTTGGATGAAGCTGTATTTTTTCTTCGACTTCCGAAGAAAAAACTATTTCACCGGCAACCTTTATCATATCTTTTTTCCTTCCGGCAAGGTATATAAGCCCGTCTTTTCCAAAATATGCAATGTCACCGGTACGCAGCCACCCTTCCCCCCAGAAAGCATCTGAGCTTAAGGTAGGCTCTCTGTAGTAACCGCCGGTAACACCTTCCCCATTTACTAAAAGCTCGCCTTTTTCTCCGTATAACAAGGAGCCGCCCTCTTCGTCTATTATTTTTGCCTGCATCTTAAACCCAAATTTTCCGATACTGGATATTTTATGCTCATCCGGCGGAGAAAAAGTATTTGGAGCAGCGGTTTCAGTCATGCCCCAGCCGTTTAAAACAATAGCTTTTGGGCAAGACCTATGAAACTTTTTAAGTAAAGCGGGCGATGAGGGTGCGCCAAAAACAACTGCATACCTTAAAGATGAAAGATTAAATCTTTCACATTCTTTAAGAGATAAAATTGCAACATACATCGAAGGCACTATACAGAATATCGTAACTTTATATTTTTCGATGTTTTTTAAAAATTCAAGCGGATTAAATCTCGGCATTACAACAATGGATGAGGCAAAACGAAGCATTAAAAGCAGATAATTAAGCCCGCCCACGTGGGAAAATGGAATGCCGCCGGTGCAATAAACATCGTTTTCAGAAATACCTAAAAAATGGTTTATGGTATCAACCGGGTTATCAAACTGTTTATAGCTAAGCATTACCCCTTTAGGATGCCCGGTTGAGCCGGATGTATAAAATATTGCCGCAAGATCTTTATCGCAAGATGACGGAATTGGGGCCTCATTGCTTTCCTGCGCCAATATATCATCAAGAAAATCGCACTCGGGAAGTTTTTCTTTGCAGGTTATTATATATTTTACGGAATAACAGTTTTCCCGGATATTCAAAATGTTTATATCTTTTTTCGGCTGCATGATTAATACTTTTGGCTCGCTATGATTTAATAAATGAATAATTTCATTTTCCGTAAGCATAAAATCAAAAGGTATCAGGGTAGCTCCGATAGAATATGCGGCCATTTGAGCGAAAATAGCATCCGGGGTGTTTGCGGTAAAAATAGCAATTTTATCTGGCTTTTTTATGCCCTGCCTTGTAAAATAGTTCGCTATCTTGAACGCGGAATCTTTAAGCTGCAGGAATGTTGTTTCTTTGTCTTCGAAGTGAAAAGCACATTTTTGCCCAAATAAAGAAGCCTGGTTTATTAATAATTCTTTTACATTCATATAGTACTCCTTGCCCAGAGGGGCAATACCCGCGCAATACCTTTAAGCGCGGGGTATAAACCACAAGGGCATACTGGCCAATCCTTAAAGGTCAAATATTTTAGTAAAATTTTAATAGTAAAATTTTACTATTAAAGGTTTTTTAGTCAAGTAGTTTTTTTAATGAGGCAGCTTAATTTTCTATGCCTCAGGCATAGAAAATTAACGTAGCCGAATTAACCCCGCCCTTTCTTATCATGATTTATCCAGGGCATGAAAGGGCGGCATAGCAATTTTACAGATGAAAACCGTTAAAATAGGCTCAAAACCCATAAATACCAATGTATTTTTAGCGCCTTTGGCAGGGTGCTCTGACCTTAGTTTCCGGCTTATTTGCCGCGAATATGGCGCTAAATTCGCTTTTTTCGAGATGATAGATGCCAATTCGCTTATTTATAACCGTATACGAAGCTTGCGGCTCATTAAAACAATCAAGGAAGACGAGCCTATTGCCGGGCAACTGCTGGGAAGAGACCCGCAGATATTGCTTGAAGCAGCCCTTCGGCTTATAGACTCAGTAAGCATTTCTTTTTTGGATATCAATTGCGCCTGCCCGGTAAGAAAAGTGGTCAAGAAAAAATGCGGCGCATACTTATTAAATGACCTGGATGGTTTGTCAAAACTCATTAAAAAACTTGCCGGCAATCTCTCTGTCCCGATAACCGCAAAATTGAGAATAGGTTATCTCGACAAAAACAAAAAACAAATAACGGAAGTAGCAAAAACATGCGAAGGCAGCGGAGCGTCCGCTCTCTTTGTCCACGGAAGGACTAAACGTCAGATGTATAGCGGAGATGTAGATTATAATTTAATAAGGGCGGTTAAAGAAGCGGTAAACATACCTGTATTTGGCAGCGGAAATGTGCTTACCCCGCACTTAGCAAAAAAAATGTTTGATGAAACAAATTGCGACGGAATTCTTGTCGCGCGAGGCGCATTAGGAAGGCCGTGGATGGCTAGAGACATTATGGATTATATGGAAGGCAAAAGTACAGCTGCGATAAATATGACAGAAAGGAAAACAGCGCTCAAAAGGCACCTTGTTTATTTTAGAAAATATAAGGAAGTAAAAGATACAATAAAAGTTGGCTTCATGAGAAAAATCGCGCTCTGGTATCTTAGGGATTTTACAGAGTGCGCGAGAACGCGCGGAAAAATATGCAGAATTAACAATTATGACGAATTACTCCAGCTTATAGACAGCCTGCCTGATGATTAAGCTACTTCTTCTTCTAATTTTTTGATTAAACTTTCGGTTTCTTTAAGAAGAGTCGGCGGGAGCAGCTTGGATATTTCTATTTCTTTCTTCATGCTTTTAAGCACGTTCAAATATCTTTTCGCAACGCCTACGCGTTCTTTTTCATGGGTTTCTTCAGGGTCAATTTCTTTGCGCTGCCTGATTAAACTGGTTAAATCTTTTTTTATAACCTGAGCGTCCCTTCCTTTTTCAAATATATCTTTTTTAAGGTTTGCATAATCCTGGTTATCGAGAACTTTATTATTTTTCGCTTTTCTAAGGAGATCGACCGATTCATAAGTAGGGACTGTAGTTGCGGGCGCCTGCTCTGTATATTCGGAACTTAAATATTGCGGCTCTTCCTTCTCGAGAAAATAATAGGAGCGCAGTAATTTCATAGCGGTTAACTTCTTTATGCCTATTTCCTTGGAGGTATAGCCTTCAAGCGTGTTAAAGCCCCAGTCTTTGTAAAGCTTATCTTTCCACACCGTATAAAGCGAGCGGCCCAAAGCAACCCATGATGTTTTGAAATTTTTTGCGCTTTCAAGCACATGGTAACGCAAAGAATCTTCGCCGACACTTTGCATTTTTTCTTCAATATTTTGCATAGATTTTGTTTTATGGGTATCCATATCAACTCTCCTTATTTTCTGCGCAATAGCAAATTCTAAATATGAACAACTGTAGATTAAGGGGGGTGAGTTAATAAACGGGCCTCAATCTGGTTAGTGGGTCATTTTATGTTTTATTTTTTCAATATGGCCGAGTTCCGCATCTTTTAATTCGCTTAGAAGCTTTTTTAGTATCGGGCTTGTAGTAATTTTAAGCATATCCTCATAAAATTTATAGGAAGATTCTTCTTTTTGAAGCGCCAGATCCAGAATATCTGCAGGTGTTTGTGGTTTTGTATATTTATCCTTTCTTTCGTATTTCATCGTCCCTCCTTAATTTCTCAGCCTGCGGCTGAGAAATTAACTTCCGAGGCGCTCTGGGAAAATTTCCTGTTTTTGGGACAGGAAATTTTCCCAGTATGCAGGCGCCCGGAAGTATATTTTGAATAAACCAATTATTTCTCCATGTGCCTGACTGCCGCAAAGCAGGCAAGGCGGGATTATTTTTGATTTTCGCCTTTCGAGTTTGTGGTTACCTTAACTTAATCCCTTCCTGCGAACTTAAACCGGCCCGAATTGCATTATGGATTTCATCCACTTCCTGCGAGGTAAGTGTGCGTTCCTTTGATTGATAAAACAGGCGCAGCGAAAACGCGCAAAAGTCTTTTTCCAAATCTTTTCCTTTATAGGTATCAATTATAATATAATCGCAGATATATTCTTTCTTTTCTTTTATTATTTTTTCAACATCGCTGAAATGCTTGCTTTTATGCAAGGCTACGCTTATATCGCGAAATACAGCCGGGTACGGGCTTATTGGTAAATAACGTTTCAGCGAACGCGCTAAGCAAAGGCTGGTT
>JAQVOZ010000120.1:0-1157 GCA_028702365.1 Candidatus Omnitrophota bacterium
AGAAATATCGCTTTTCGGATCATATGCACCCCCCCCTTTTTTTAATGTATGTATTATACTCATGAGTAAAACAATCTGCAATACTTTAAAATTTAATTACGCCTCCGCCTACAATAATTGAGCTGAAACGTAATCGCAGAATAAAAAGCCTTTTTTGGTTGCAGCAACACCTGTTTGTTGTTTGTGGCTGGTATGGTATTTTAAGAGTTTTTCTTTTATGAGCGGGACTAGAGCGTCTTTCTCGACAATGGTAAAATCAAAGCCGGTCTTTTCCCTGAACCAGTTAAAATCAATGCCTTCTTTGGTGCGTATTTTTATGGCAGCTGTTTCAAGCGCGCTTTTTTTCGCAGATAACTTCTCTTGCGAAGAAACTACGGATTTTTCCTTTCGTGCCCTTTTTATATAATCTTCGATATTGGAAATATTTTTCGTTCTTACTCCGTTTAAAAAAGACGCTGCGCTAGCACCCACGCCAAGGTAAGGATTGTTTTTCCAGTAGTTTAAATTATGTTTACACTCAAAACCGCGTCTGGCAAAATTTGAAATTTCATATTGCAGAAATTCTTTTTTAGGCAAATAGCCCATAGTCAATTTATACATCTTGGCACATACGCTGTCCGGTAATTGCGTTATAATCTTAGCTTTTAATTTTTTAAAAAGCGGGGTTGGACGCTCGTATGTTAACGAATAGCAGGAAATATGTCTTACCGGCAATTTAGCGGCAAGCATTAATTCGTTTCGCCAATCGTCAAGCGTTTCTCCCCAGACGCCAAAGATTAAATCGATGCTCAGGTTGGTAAAGCTGTTTCGTGACGCAAGATAAACTGCCTCTTGCGCGCGATTACTGTTATGGATTCTGCCGAGAGCTTTTAGCTTTTTGTCGTTTAACGATTGAACCCCTATACTCAGGCGATTTACGCCAAAGTCCCTTAGAAGTTTAATTTTATCCCCTGAAAGGCTTTCCGGGTTTGCTTCTGCTGTAAATTCCGTACAATTCCTTGAGATTCTACTTAATGCTTTGAGGAGCTTTTTAAGCAAAGCTACATCCAGGCTGGTAGGAGTCCCTCCACCTACGTAAACAGTGTAGAATTTTTCATCCTAATGTTTAATTTGCTTAACAAGCGTTTCTATATAGCTAGATGCCAATTGTGCGTTGT
>JAQVOZ010000120.1:1167-5269 GCA_028702365.1 Candidatus Omnitrophota bacterium
TTCAGGATTTGCTTCTATTGTAAACTCATTACACTTTTTTGAAATACCCCTTAGCGCTTTAAGCAACTCACAAAGCAATGGTCCGTCCAGACTGGTTGGCGTTCCTCCGCCTATGTAAATAGTATGAAAGTTTGCATCCAAAAGTTTAATTTGTTTACTGATCGCTTTAATGTATGCCTGCGCCAATGCCTTTTCGTAACCGATGCTATAGAAATCGCAATATATGCATTTCTTGGCGCAAAAGGGAATGTGGATGTATAATGATTTCCTCATTTTATGGTATAATTATAATGCTTAAATTTCAAGCTGCAAGCTGTAAGACCTAAAACAACAATATAAGATAATTGCCCTAAACCATTCATATTAATGAAAGAAAGCATCTATATTTTGCAATGCCCGCCATCATGGCTTAAAACTGCCCCGCTTTCCTTAGTTTATCTTGAAAACTACCTTAAAAGCAACGGGTTTATCGTTAAGGTGAGAGATTTAAATAGCGAGCTTTTTAAATCATTGCAATTGCAGTATAAAGATTGGCTTGTTTTAAATGCTAACTTTGAAGAAGATTTATTTACGCAAACCGAATCATCCGCACCGCTAAAAAGTTTTTACCAGGAAATCGAAGATTACGAATACATAGGTTTTTCTCTTTTAAAAAGAAACAGCAGTTTTTCTTTCCGGCTTGCCGAGAAAATCAGAGAAATGTTTCCTTCAAAAAAAATAATTTTCGGAGGCCCGCAAACGCTCTTCCTCGACTATCAAAACAAACTCGATAAAGACTCGTTTTGGGTAATAGGCGAAGGCGAATACGCTACGGCAAAAATAGTTACCGGCACCGCTGAAAGAATCCAGCGCTTTGAAGAACTCGAGGATATCGATAAACTTCCTTTCCTTGATTTTAGTTGTCTTGAAATGAAAAATTATTCAAATTCTATACCCTTATTAAGCTCGCGGGGCTGTAAGTTTAACTGTAATTTTTGTTCTGAGAAAAAATTATACCGAACATTCCGGCAGCATAGCCCGGAATACGCATCTGACCTGATAAAATATCTGGCCGAAAAACACAAAACAGATACTTTTATCTTTTGCGATTCTTTGATAAATTACAGCAATAAATGGCTTGAAGAATTCTGCACAAATCTAATCAAAAAAAATCTTAAGATAAAATGGGAAGCTCAAATGAGAATAGACAGGGATTTTGATGCGGACGTTGCAAGATTGATGAAAAGAAGCGGCTGTTATAACCTTTTTGTGGGGCTTGAAAGCGCCTCAGCTGTCACCCTAAAAAACATGAATAAAGGCTTTAACCCGGAAACTGCTTTGGGTTTCTTCAAAAAACTCACAGAAGCAGGTTTGCACTTTGAAGTGAGCCTTATTTTTGGTTATCCCGGAGAGACTGATGTTGACTTTAAAGAAACTCTTGATTTTATCATAAAGAATAAGAATAATATTCCTAAAATCGCCCAGGCCAATCCTTTTGTTGATTATATGGGTAATTTTCCGGATAAAACCTTTCCGGACATATCAGCAAACGAAAGAATTAAATTATTCCTGCGTGCTATCGAAGCAGAAAAAATCAAATATACCAAAAGTTTTATCAACAATCTGATATATCAATGTCATTCCTATGGATATTAAACTTATTAATACCCAAAAAGCCCTTTCCCCCACCCAGATAACACTTGCCGACTTTTGTATTAACCCTTATCGCGGCTGCGAATTCAGCTGCCTTTATTGCTATTCACAGGAAAACAAAAATATTAAAAACCGGAAAAATCTGCAGGAAATTGGAGTAAAAATAAACATCGAGGAAGTCCTAAGGCGCCAGCTTAAATTTATAAACCCAAAACGCGTATTGCTTGGTTCTATCACCGAATGTTTTCAATACGCGGAATTAAAATACAGGCTTAGCGAAAAAGTATTAAAAACGCTTAACGAATTTGGTATTCCTTATACAATTTTAACCAAATCTCACCTTATAAAAGAATATCTTGGGCTTATCGCAAAAAATAAACAAAATAAAATTTACTTCACTATTAACTGCGAACCTATAAAGTTTTTGGAATTAAAATCCTCTACCTTAGCCCAGCAAATAAAAACAATTAACGAGATACGGAAGGTAAACATCGATTTAAGAATCCACGTTGGCCCATTCGTTCCCTACCTTTCAACGCTTGACGAGCTAAAAAAAATAATTCCACCGGGAACAAAAGAATTAGATATAGAGTTTTATCACCATAAAATGGGAAATTTCGAAAAAATACTAACGGCAATCGAAAATAACTTCGGACAGGAACTTAAAGCCAAAATATCTTCGGTTTATGAAAATAAAAACAACTATCTTAAGTTTTCGAACAAACTAAAGAACGATTTGATTAACTTTAAGCAGAATTTTAATGACATTTCTTTGTTTTATATTGTCCCTGATTTTGATGTGTTTTATAATAAAAACATCGATTACGAACGTAAATTAGAGTAAAACACCATGCAGAAACCTTTTTTTAGCGTAATTATACCTACATACAATCGAGCTAAATTTTTACAGATAGCGCTTGCCTCTGTGCTTGCGCAAACCTTCCATGATTATGAAATTATTCTGGTAGATGATGGTTCAACTGATGACACTTACGAAATGCTGCAAAAAATGCGCCGTGAGGCACAAAATAACGCAAAAGACATTAAGTATTTTCATCAAGAAAATAAAGGCCCTGCGGCAGCGCGCAATCTGGGAATAAAACAGGCAACCGGAGATTTTATCTGCCTTCTGGATTCCGACGACAGATTCAGGGACAGTAAATTAAAAATCAGTTATGAACATATAAAGAAATACCCTCAATATAAAATATTTCATACGGAAGAAATATGGTACAAAAACGGGGCACTGCTTTCCCAAAAAATCTACCATAAAAAACCAAGCGGAAAAGTTTTTGAAAATGCCGTTAGAATGTGTTCGATAGGCACATCGACTGCGGTTATAAGAAAAGGCGTTTTCGATGCGATCGGGTTATTTGATGAAGCAATGCCTGCCTGCGAAGATTATGATTTCTGGCTTCGCGTAACTAACAGATATGAGGTTTTTCTCATACCGCACTATCTTACGATAAAAGAAGGCGGACGCACTGACCAGCTGTCACTTAAGTATCCGGCGATGGACACCTTCAGGATTTATGCCCTTAAGAAAATTCTTGAATCCAAAGAGCTTTCCGGAGATAATTTTAGAATCGCTGCAGATGAGCTAAAACGCAAATGCAATATCTTCATAAAAGGTGCATTAAAACGGGGAAAAACTAAAGAAGCAAATTCCTATAAGTTACTTATGGAAAAATTTTAAATGCTTGATAATTTAAAAGAAAACCTTCAACAAAAATTCGGATTCAGTCCCAATAAAAACCAGCTGCGCGATACAGAACGCCTCATCTTTGAAATTATGCGCAGAGAAAGTTGCTCAATAAATGAAATATTTTCCTATCTTCGGAATGAGTCGAATGTGGAAAGGTACGGTGGCAGAAACAAATTTTTTGCAATAAAAAAGTCATTGCTTGCCCGCCGCTACCCCTTAACTTACGCAAACGAAACAATAGATACAAAAAAAATATTTTTAAATCAAGTGCACGCCCCCCTTACGGATAACATGGCAGTTAACTCAGACTTTAAACCTTCCAAAGTTTTTGTCGAAAAGGAAGTAAAAAACAGCTATCTCGTAAGAAATTTCCACAAAAAATTTCCTGATGTAACAATTGAAGAAATAAGCCACTACAGTGACTATTTAAAAAATAACAAGTTTAATGTATCAAAACTTAAGCAGCCGATAATTTTTCTTATCAAGGAAAAATGGGATTTCCTTAAGTCCTGCCCCTGCACAAAGGTGCATTTAAGCTGTGGGTATTGGATACTTAATCTTGGTTTTGGCTGCCCTTTTGACTGTTCGTATTGTTTTCTGCAATGCTATGCTAATTTTCCTGGAATAATACTTCCGGCCAATATTGAAGATTTTTTTACCGAATTCGATGCAGTATATAAAAAACTAAAAAAACCTATACGGATAGGTACCGGAGAATTTTGCGATTCTCTTGCTTTGGATGAAATAACAGAATAAGATCGGAAG
>JAQVOZ010000121.1 GCA_028702365.1 Candidatus Omnitrophota bacterium
AAAAAATATCAAAAATAAAAATAAACCTTCCGGAGAATCTGCAGGTAAAGTTTCTTCCGAAAACCAAAGAGTTAAATACCCCATGGTTTAATTTTAAATCAGTCTGCGCCCAGGGCAAGAATTCAATAGACATATACAGAGAGTTCAGCGTAATCAAAAGATTTGTTGAGCCCGATGAATATATGGAATTTAAGAAAAATATGGAAGAAGTATTTTATCTTTTGAAAGAAGAAGCAATTTTAGAGAAGTACACAGATAATCACAGATAACAAATCACAGGCTGCCGCAGATAAAACTATCTGTGCTAATCTGTGTAATGGAGCGAAACGGCATGACGAAACGAAAAAAGAAAGATTTCGAAATAAAATTTTACGAAGGATTACTTTCTAAAAATCCTAATTTTTTCCACGCACTCGTAACGCTCGGCGATGCTTATACGAGGAAGGGTTTTTACGAGGAAGGCCTTGAGGTTGATAGAAAACTTGTGAGCCTTAAGCCTGAAGACCCGACTGCCCGCTACAATTTTGCCTGCAGCCTTTCCCTGATGGGGGAGGTTGAGGAGGCATTCAAGGAACTCAAGAGGGCAATTCTTTTAGGCTACGATGATTTTTCTTATATACTAAAAGACCCGGACCTTGAGAACTTAAGAAAACACCAGAAATTCAGTGTTTTTTTAAGTAAACTTAAAAAGCTTAAACTATCCAGCCAGGTATAATTTGCATATTCTGAAAAAATCTGTTATATAGACCTTAGGGGCTGATTATTGGCGGGTAAATCAATTCTCCGTGGGCGCATATTTTCCTTTCCGTACCATATTCTATAAATTTATGGATAATAGGAGAAAATACATAAGGATTTCTACTGTTTTGCCTGTAGAATTCTGTATTATTGACGAAGGGAATAAGCGGATAACTCCCTGGCTGCAAGGCTTTACTCACGATATTGGCAAGGGCGGTTTATGCCTTCTGATAAATGACCTCTGGTGGGGTTTTTGGGATAAACTTAAAGCAAAAGACAGTAAGCTCCTGCTTCATGTAAACATACCATTCAAATCACAAACCATAAATGCAAATGCGAAAGTTGCCTGGGCTTCCCAGGAAAAACAAAAAGATTTTTACAGATATGCAATAGGGCTTCAATTGTTTGCAAAAGACGAAGATTTGAAAACCCTTTTTAATTATGCATTATTCCATAAATTTACTCCTTTAGTCTTGAAGGGAGTCATAGCCGCACTCCTTCTTTTCTCAACCGCCTTCTTTCTAAGGGCCCATATGCTTACCGCAGAAAACAGGACTTTAGTTAAAAATTATGTTAATATTTTAAACCGCAGCAGCGGCATTAAAGAATTTATCGATGAGGGGCAAAAAAAGAATGCTTCTTTTGATGAAAGCCAGAAAAAAATAAACGAAAAAATAAGTTTACTGGAAGCTCAAATTAAAAACTACGCTAAAGAAGAAATCTCTGACAGAGGTTTGGCCAAAGGAAAAATTAATTCCGCAGAAAAGGAAATTGATATTTTAACAAAAGAAAGCGAATTTTTGAAAGCAAAACAAAAAGAATACAACGAAGCATCTTTGGGCCTAAGGCGCGAATTCAAAGATTTAGAATACGAGAAAATACGCGCTGCAGATAAAGTGATAAAAGGTGTATATTCCTGGATAAAAAACCGGCAGGACCTGGTAAGCGGGCTTGTTTTAAGTTACGAAGGAGATCAGAATCTTAAAAAGATAAGTTTTACCTACGATCAGGCGCTCGCCGCAATTACTTTTGTCATCTTAAACGACAGAGAAAGAGCAGAAAAGATTTTCAGTTTCTATTTAAAAAAGATAGATAAGGGAGAAAATATATTTAATGCATATTATACGCAGGGTGATTGTGCCGAGTACGTTGCGCATAGCGGGCCAAATGCATGGATAGGCATAGCAGTTTTAGATTATTATAAGGAAACCAAAGACAAAAAATATCTTCCTATCGCTGAAAAAGTTTCTGATTTCCTGCTTCAGATGATGGATAAGGAGGGCGGTATAAAAGGCGGCCCTACGGTTGAATGGTATTCTACCGAGCACAATCTCGATGCTTTCGCTTTTTTTAAATCTTTTTATGAAATAACCAAAAATGAAAAATACCTTAAAGCAGCAGAAAAAATAAAAAATTGGATTTCCCGCTATGCATATACAAGTTACGGCCCGCCGGTTAATAGGGGAAAAGGCGATAGCACCATAGCAACTGATACATACGCCTGGTCAGTCACTGCCTTTGGCGCGGATGAACTTTTATCTTTGAATATGAATCCGGAAAGGATACTTGAATTTGCGGTCGACAACTGCGAAGTGTCCACTAACTTTAAACACAAAGAAAGAGAAATTTCCGTTAAGGGTTTTGACTTTGCTAAATACAGGAACTGTGCGCGGGGAGGAGTGGTCTCCTGCGAATGGACTGCGCAGATGGTTTTATCTTTCGAAATAATGGCAGATTATTATCAATTGAAAAACCCGGGTAAATCCAGGGAATATCTAAATAAATCTGTTTTCTACTCCAACGAATTACAGAAAATGCTTATTACGTCCCCTTCGAAAATAGGGATAGAAGATCCTTGCCTGCCTTATGCCTCAAGCGCAGATATTGATACCGGCCATGGCTGGCGTACTCCAAGCGGAGACCGTACCGGTTCTTTGTCTTCTTCTGCCTATTTTCTTATTGCGTATTTAGGGTATAATCCTCTAAAAGGAGAATTTCTTAGTATGTCTTTAAAAAACTTATATGAAACAGAGCCCTATAGATTTGCTTCAGAAACTAATTAGAATAGATTCGCAAAATCCCCCGGGTAACGAAAGAAAGATAATTTATTTCATCCGGGATTATCTTAAAGAATTGGGGATAGCCTCAAAGATTTACGAATTTAAAAAGGACAGGCTTAATCTAGTCTGCAAACTAGCTTCGAATAATTCCAGAAAAAAAATTTTATTTACTCCGCATGTTGATACGGTGCCGGCTACAGGCGCGTGGCGCAAGCCCCCGCTTTCTGCAGAAATACATAAAGGAAGAATTTACGGCAGAGGGGCAACGGATTGCAAAGTTAATGTGGCAGCTGCGTTGTATCTAATAAAAAAATTAAAAAAAGAAAAAACAATTCTAAAAAATATCGATTTAATTTTTGCTTTCACCGGTGATGAAGAAACAGGCAGCCACAACGGCATAATTCCGCTTGCGAAACATTTAAAAGGAATAGATTATGGCATTGTGCTTGATAGCGATGAATTTGATATTGTTGTCGCGCAAAAAGGGCTACTGCATTTACGGGTTGAACTTTTCGGCCGGGAAGCACATGGGGCATATCCGGATGAAGGCGTAAATGCAGTCGAGAAAGGAGTATTTATACTAAATGAGATTTTAACGGAAAAATTTCAGTTTACGCCGCATCCTTTATTAAAAAAGCCTACCATAAATATCGGCAAGTTTGACGGCGGCGACAAGGTAAACGTTGTTGCGGGCTTTTGTTTTTTTGATATAGATATAAGGTATCTTCCCGGGGAGAGGGATAAAGATATCATAAAATGCATAGAAAAAATAATTAAAAAGCAAAAAATAAAATATAAAATAAAAATCCTTGCCCATCAAAAACCAATTGAAATCGATAAAAATATCCCGGCGATTAAAATATTGCGCAGCGTCCTTAAAAAAAATAAGATAAAAGAAAAGTTACAGCCAAGCTTTGGGGCAACGGTAATAACCTTTCTAAAGGATGTCGGGGTTGAGTCTTTTTCTTTCGGTTTCGGTTCAAAGAGAAATGCCCATGTTAAAAATGAATCTGTTAAAATAAATAATCTTAATAAGGGTGTAAAAGTTTTGGAAGATTATGTTAAAAAGTTGGATGGTTATTTTGAACATACAGATTAACGCAGATATTTTTTAAAATCACAATATACAAATCACAAATTATAAATATGCTAAATAATAGTTTTAAATCTGGTTTCGTAGCCATAATCGGCAGGCCGAATGTCGGCAAATCAACAATGCTTAATGCGCTTTTAAAGACAAAAATAAGCATTGTTTCGCCTGTTCCGCAGACTACCCGGCATCAGATAAAAGGCATTTTAAATTTAAAAAATGCGCAGGCTGTTTTCGTAGATACCCCAGGTATCCATTCATTTAAGGATAATCTCGCTGCACAGTTAAATACGGTTGCTAAGCAGTCAATTGAAGGCTGTGATTTGATTTTATATGTGGTTGATATTTCGCGCAGCCTCGGAAAAGAAGAATTTGAGATAATTAATTTTCTCATCCGGCAGAATATAAAAACTATAATGGTGCTTAATAAACTTGATTTAGGAACCGAAGTTTTAAATGAATATATAGACTGCTGGAGGCGCGTTGTTGACAGCGAAAAAATAAAAAATGACCCCCTTATTTATTATCTTCCAATTTCTGCGAGGTTTAATAAAAATATCGAGGTCCTTCGCGACGTAATTGTGGAAAATCTTCCGCAAGCAGTGCCTTTTTATGACGATAAGACATTAACCGATTTTCCGCTTAAGTTTCGTATAGCAGATATAGTAAGAGAAAAATTATTCACTATATTATCGGAAGAGCTGCCGCATTCTTTGGCTGTTGAGGTAGAATCGATTAAAGATATGCCGCAGGGAAGCAGGCTCGAAGAGGCTGAAGAAGAAAACGAACCTCCTATTAGCGGAGATGAAGAAGAGGAAACGACAGAAGAAGAAATCGCCGAAGAAGATGAAGATTTGGAAGAAGAGAATGAAGAAGAAATTGAAGAGGGAGAATATGAAGACCCTTTGCTTTCTTCGTCAGTCGTTCCGCAAGATCTTGCAAAAACCGGGTTCATCCATATAAAGGTAAATATTTACGTGAACCGGCCTTCGCAGAAAAAAATTGTAATCGGCGCTGGCGGTAAACTTATAAAAGAAATAGGAGCTCAAGCCCGCCAGGAGATAGAAACAATTTTCGGCAAAAAAGTTTTTCTGGATATCTGGGTAACGGTGTTAAAAGACTGGCAGGATAAACCAAGAATTCTTCAGGAGCTCGGTTATTGGCTTACCTAAATTTAACCCGCGTTTTCATGAACATACTAAATTTAATCAAATCCCGCCGTTCAGTGAGAAAATTTAAAAAAACCGATATTTCCGCCGAAACTATTGGGAAAATTTTAGAGGCAGGCAAGTGGGCGCCGTCAGGCCTTAATAACCAGCCCTGG
>JAQVOZ010000122.1 GCA_028702365.1 Candidatus Omnitrophota bacterium
CCCCAATGATGAAAGATTTACGTGGCTTAAGAATGCTAAAGTTATCCTTCCGATACTGGATAGGGAGCTAAAGGTTATTGAAGATGAGGTTATTGATATAGAATTTGGAACTGGCGTGGTCAAGGTTACTCCTTCGCATGACCCTGTTGATTTTAATTTAGGTAAAAAACATAACCTTGAATTCATAAATATAATGAATGATGATGCTACTCTAAATGAAAATGCCGGAGATTTTTCCGGTATGGACAGGTTTGAGGCAAGAGAGGCAATCATTGAAGTTCTGGAAGAGAAAAAACTTATTGAAAAAAAGGAGCCTTATAGAGTATCAGCGGGGCATTGTTATCGTTGTCATACCATAATTGAGCCCCGGATATCCCCCCAATGGTTTGTAAGAATGAAGCCGCTGGCAGAGCCAGCCGTAAAAGTAGTGGAAGAAGATAAAATAAAATTTTATCCGCAGCGTTGGAGAAAAGTTTATCTTAATTGGATGAATAACATTCAGGATTGGTGCATCTCCCGCCAGATTTGGTGGGGGCACCGTTTGCCGGTATATTATTGCGATGATTGCCGGGCAAACAAATCACAAATTCCAATTTCTAAATCACAAACAAATTCCAAATTCGAAATTCCAGATTCCAGTGAAAACTTGGGGTTTATTGTTTCGAAAACTAAACCAGAAAAATGTCCTCGTTGTGGCTCTTCTAATTTAAAGCAGGAAGAAGATGTCCTTGATACCTGGTTTTCTTCCTGGCTTTGGCCATTTGCAACATTCTATTGGCCTGATTTCAAAGGCCATGCAGATAACAAAAAAGACCTGGAGTATTTCTACCCCACTTCGGTATTAGTCACAGCTTCAGAAATATTATTTTTCTGGGTGGCACGAATGATTATGGCAGGCCTTGAATTCAAGAAAGAAATTCCTTTCAAGACTGTTTTGATACACGGTACAGTGAGGGATGCACAAGGCATTAAAATGTCCAAGTCGCTTGGTAATATAATTGATCCTTTGGAAGTTATAGAAAAATTCGGCGCTGACAGCCTCAGGTTTTCTTTGATGCTCCTTGCTGCAGGCGGAAGCGATGTCTATCTTTCTGATGATAAATTTCTCGTAGGCAGGAATTTCTCGAACAAAATCTGGAATGCAACCAGGTTCATTTTTCTTAAAATTTCGCAGTCAGGCATAAAAATAGACAATCTCATACTTAGCGATTTGGATGAAATAGATGCATGGCTCATCAATGAATCAAATGCTGTCATCAGAGATGCAACCAGGCATTTGGAAAATTACCGCATAAATGAAGCGACTAAATGTATCTATGAATTCTTCTGGCATACTTTTTGTGATTGGTATGTAGAAATAATTAAAGACAACTTTAGCCCGACTAAAGCGAAAGTTGCAATTTATGCGCTTATAAATTCCATAAAATTGCTTCATCCGATTATGCCGTTTATAACCGAAGAAATTTTTCATTTGATAAAACAGAACATTTCTTTGGAATTGGGGGAGAGTATTTCGAAAGCCTCCTGGCCGCAACCTGTAGAAATGCCTAAGGCTGGCAATATAAAAAGGATAAATACGCTTTTTGAAACCATAAAAGAAATACGCAACATCAAAGCGGATTTGGGTATCGGACAAAAAAAGGTAAAACTACAAATTAAAACAAGCAAGGAAAACGAAAAATATTTGAATGCATATGAAGGGTGGATAAAACGGCTGGCATATCTTGATTCTTTTGAGTATAGCGGCAGCCTTAAAAGAGTCATATACAAAAATGAGCTATGGGAGCTTAATCTCGATATTGAAGAAGTAAATATAAAAGACTTTATCGCAACGCTTGATAAAAAAATAAATAATCTTACTGCTATTAAAAGCAAAATTTCCGGAAGGCTGGATAATGAAAATTTTCTAAAAAATGCAGCCCCGGAAACCGTTGAAGAGGAAAAAAATAAATTTAAGGAAATCGATTTGCAATTAAACCGCCTAAAGGAGCTTAAGAATGCATTTAGATAAAGAAACGCGTTTAATTATCAAAAGGGCTTTGCAGGAAGACATAGGGCATGAAGATATAACTACCCTTTTTACCATACCTTACCATTTTAAAACTGAAGCTGTAATTATTGCCAAGGAAAAGGGGATACTCTGCGGTATGGATATAGCGAGAGCTGTTTTTAAGGAAAGGGGGAAAAAGGTATTTTTTAAGGCTTTTAAAAAAGACGGGGATAAATTTCGAAGCAATCAGAGAATTGCCTGCATAAAAGGCGACGCCAGAGTTGTGCTTTCGGCTGAACGCGTTGCCTTAAATTTTCTTTCGCTTTTTTCCGGCATAGCTACAACGACAAAAGAATTTGTTGATAGGTGCCGCGGAACAAAAGCAAAAATCCTGGATACCCGTAAAACAACCCCTAATTTGAGGGTTCTTGAAAAATATGCAGTAAGAATGGGCGGAGGCTTCAATCACCGCAAGAGCCTTGGAGAAGCTATTCTTATAAAGGATAACCATCTGCGCGCCGGAAAATTTATGCTAAATAATAGATTGGATGCGATAAAGATGGCAAAATGTATTTCATATGTCCGTACGCTTCCTTCGATTAAAACAGAAATAGAGGTAGAAACCCTGGAAGATTTCAAAGCCATAATAAAATACAAGCCGGACATAGTAATGCTTGATAATTTCGAGGTCAAAAGCATGCGCAAGGCTGTAAAATTCAGAAACAAATATTTCCCGCAGGTAAGACTTGAGGCCTCCGGCGGCGTGAAAATCAAAAACGTCAGAAAAATTGCCAAAAGCGGCGTAGATTTTATATCCATAGGAAGCCTTACTCACTCGCCTAAAGCGATAGATTTTTCGTTGGAAATAATGCAGCGCAGATGACCGTAGATTGAAAATCACAGATGAGCGCAGATATTATCTATGACAATCTGTGATTTTTATCTGTGGCTATCTGTGTATAAATATGGACAAATTCAAATTAGTAAGTAGTTTTAAGCCAACCGGAGACCAACCGCAAGCCATAAAACGCCTTGTTGAGGGAATTGAAAAAAATAAACGCTTCCAAACCCTGCTTGGCGTAACCGGCTCAGGAAAAACTTTTACTTTAGCCTGTGCTATAGAAAAAATAAACAGGCCTGTACTTGTAATCTCGCATAACAAGACTTTAGCCAGCCAGCTTTATACAGAATTTAAAGAATTTTTTCCAACTAATGCAGTTGAATACTTTGTGAGTTACTACGATTATTACCAGCCGGAAAGCTATATTCCCCAGACAGATACCTATATTGAAAAAGATGCTTCTATAAATGAAAAACTTGACCGGCTAAGGTTATCCGCCACCAGCTCTCTTATGTCGCGCCGGGATTGCCTGATCGTTGCATCGGTATCCTGTATATACAATTTAGGCTCTCCGGAAGATTACCAGGAACTTACGCTTTACATAAAAAGGGGCGACAACGTACCTATGGACCTTTTTCTTAAAAAGCTGGTCAGTCTGCAATACGAAAGAAATGATTTTGATTTTAAAAGAGCAACCTTTAGGGTTAAGGGTGATACTTTGGATATTTTTCCTGCATATAAGGAAGCAGCCCTGCGAATAGATTTTTTTTCGGATACGATTGAAAAAATTTATGAGTTCGACCCGCTAACCGGGCATAAAATCGCCGACCTTGAAAAAATAAGCCTTTATCCGGCAAAGCATTTTATAATGGCGGAAGATAAAATAAAAAATGCGCTTTCAACCATTAGCTATGAGCTTGAGGGCCATCTTAATTTTTTGAAAAAAAACGGAAAAGTTCTTGAGGCAGAACGGTTGCGCAGCCGCACTTTGTATGATATGGAGAGGTTAAAAGAAATGGGTTATTGCCACGGGATAGAAAACTATTCAAGGCACCTTTCGATGCGGCCGCCGGGCTCGCGGCCATATTGTCTTATGGATTATTTTCCCAAAGATTTCCTTATGGTTATCGACGAAAGCCATGTAACCGTTCCTCAGGTAAGAGGCATGTATGAGGGGGATAAGTCAAGAAAGGAAACCCTCGTTGAATATGGTTTTAGGCTCCCTTCCTGTCTTGATAACCGGCCGCTTAAGTTCGATGAGTTTATGGAGTTTACCAAACAGGTAATTTTTGTCTCGGCCACTCCCGCCGAATTCGAAGTAAAGCTTTCTGTAGGTGAAGTGGTTGAACAGATAATAAGGCCAACAGGGCTGGTGGATCCTCAAATAGAAGTAAGGCCCACAAAAAACCAGATAGATGATTTGATTGAAGAGATAGAAAAGAGGACGAAAAGAAAAGAACGAACGCTTGTTACGACTCTTACCAAAAGAATGGCGGAAGAGCTAAGCCAATATCTTAAGGAAGCAGGTTTGTCTGTCGCATATATACATTCAGATATAGACACTTTGGAAAGGGTAAAAATTTTGAAAGAATTACGAATGAAAAAAATAGATACACTCGTGGGTATAAACCTTTTAAGAGAAGGGCTGGATCTTCCCGAAGTATCTTTAGTTGCCATACTGGATGCGGATAAGGAAGGGTTCTTGCGTTCAACCACGTCGCTTATACAGGTTGCAGGCCGTTGCGCCCGTAATATAAACGGCCTCGTAATAATGTATTCCGACACAATGACACGTTCTATGCGCCAAGCAATTTCCGAAAGTAACCGCAGGCGCCGCGTTCAGCTTGAGTATAACTTAAAAAATAAAATTACTCCAAAGAGCATTGAAAAAGCAATTAAGGAAGGAATAGAAATGTACATAAATGAGGAAGAGAAAATACGCGAAAGGCTGGATTTAAGCGAAGATGAGCTTGAGGTGCATGAGGCGATAGACGAGCTTGAAAAGGAGATGTCTATTGCAGCAAAAAACCTGCAGTTTGAAAAAGCAGCAAATATCCGCGATAGAATAAAAGAGCTTAAAGAAGCGCTTAAAAAATAGATGGTAGATTAGGAGGATAAATTTATCTGGCATCTGTCATCTGTAACCTGAAAATTATGTATATCAAAATCATAAAACTCGATACCGTAGATTCGACAAATAATTATGCTTCAAGAATTGCGCTTTTGAACGCCAAAGAAATTACTGTTGTCTATGCTAACAGCCAAAGTTGTGGCAAAGGCAGAATGGGCAGAACATGGATG
>JAQVOZ010000004.1 GCA_028702365.1 Candidatus Omnitrophota bacterium
CAACCGGCCGGTCCCCATTGGTTGATTGTGCAGAATTTTTAAATACAAAATGCCCGAAATGCAGTGGGCCCGCAAAACGTGAGACCGATACCATGGATACTTTTGTTGATTCGAGTTGGTACTTTTTACGTTACATTTCACCTAAAGAAAAAAACAAAGCATTCGATGCTAATTTGGTAAATAAATGGCTTCCGGTTGACCAATATATTGGCGGAGTAGAGCACGCTATACTTCATCTTCTGTATTCAAGGTTTATTGTTAAAGTTTTGTACGATTTAAAATGTATTGATTTTAAAGAGCCGTTTAAATCGCTTTTTACTCAGGGTATGATCGTTAAAAACGGCGCAAAAATGTCAAAGTCAAAAGGTAACACCGTTGCGCCTGATTACATAATTGAAAAATACGGTGCGGATGTTATGCGGCTTTATATCCTTTTTATGGGCCCGCCGGAAAAAGATGCGGAGTGGCAGGACGAAGGCCTTCAGGGCGCTTGGCGTTTTATTCAAAGGGCGCTGCGTTTGGTTGATATGCTTAAGGAATATAGGCAGGGTAAGGAAGAGGGCGAATTAAATAACTACGAAAAAGAACTGTTACGCAAAATTCATTCCAGTATCAAAGAAGTAACCGAAGATCTGGAAGGAGATTTTCAGTTTAATACCGCCATCTCGCGGATTATGGAACTGGTTAATCAGACTTATAAAAGTATAAACGAAGGCTCGTTACGAAAAGAAATATTCAAACAGGCAGTAGATACTATTTTCATTTTGCTTTCGCCATTTACCCCTCATGCGAGCGAGGAAGTAAATAGCGCGCTTGGATTTGAAGATTCAATCCTTACAAGAAACTGGCCGCAGTTTAACGAAGAATACATAAAGACAGAAGAAATAGAAATTGCAGTTTCCATAAACGGAAAATTGCGCGATAAGCTGATTATCAATGTTAACTGGAGTAAAGAAGATATAGAAAAGAAAGCTCTTTCCTTAGAAAAAGTTGTAAACATCCTTGCCGGCAAACCTCCCAAAAAAATCATCTACGTTGAGAAAAGAATGATAAACATAGTTGTGTAGCCTATTGGAGAAAGTATAGCTATGCACCGCAGATAGCGTAAGTATAAAATAAATCTTTCTATGCGCAAATTACTATTTTTATTTATTATTTTCTTAACGACCCACTTGAGTTTTTTAAACGCCCGTGCCGAAACGGTTGGTAACAAAGTCAATCAGGGTTGCGATTGTATCTGGGGTATTAAATCCATAATTGTCGATAACAATACTATTATTGTAGAATTCCAGAGGACTTATCATATGGCATATTGCAGGCAAAAAGATGGCGGGGTGGTTGGAATAGACAAAGAGATACCTTTTTCTCTCAATGTCGGAGAAACGCTTGAATTGATCGGAGACCATGAAAGAGAGCTTATTAAATTGAGAGGTATAAAAGGCGAAACAGCCTCTCTGTATGTAACTAATGAACATCGTCCACCTCCAGGAGTCGGCCGGCCGAAAAGGCATACAATCGAATGTGAGATTTTAGAAAAATGGAAAAAACAACCTTAGCCTATTTTTAGTATGTTTTCCTTAACTCCTCGCGAACGTAAAATTTTTGTTTTTCTTGGTATTCTTATTTTCTGCGGAGCGATTTTGCGCTTTTTAAGCGTAAAAATAAATAACGTAAACGTAATTACGGATAACAAAAATCAAATCCAGGAAGTATTTCCTATAAACATTAATAACGCAAATTTATTAGATTTGGAAAAAATTCCCGGCGTTGGGCCTGAAATTGCGAATCGTATAATTGAATACCGCACAAATCATGGACAGTTTATCCGCCTCGATAATCTAAAAGAGGTTAAGGGGATAGGGGATAAGAAGTTCGAGGCGATGAAAGATTGTATAACTTTACGGGATAATTAACTGTGCATGCCTTTGCGATTGGTAAATGGTAGCTTCTACCGCAATGTTGAAAAAGATTTTTTCTCCCGCCATATTTAACTTCTGGTTGTTTATTGCTTTTGCTCTTGGAATAATAATCGGATTTTATTGTCCTTATTTTTGGGTGTTTATACCGCTATTTTTGTTTTCCGTAGCCCTAATTTTTATCTTTTCTAACCGTCAGAAATTTTTGTTTTCAGATATTTTTATAATTATTTTATTTTTATCTTTGGGTGCATTGTGGTATTTGCCCTTTTGCTATCAGGATATAGATAGCTTTTTAGGGAACGAAAATAATTTTGTTATACAGGTATCTTCCATGCCCAAAGAAGCTGTTTCCAGAAACGTTTTTCTTGCTGACATAAAAAAGGTTAATGGCAGCAATATAGCTCAAAGAGCAAGGGTTATCGATTATTCAAAGAAGATGGATTATTTAAATGATTATAAGGTTCGTGCAAAGCTGTCTAAAACAACAATCAAAAATAAGGATTTTTATACGCTTTGGGTAAAATCGAATCAGCCTCCGGAAAAATTGCCGTCTGCGTTCTTGGATAAATTTAACCGCAAAATGACTTTTCGGCTTATCGGTATTTTAAAAAATAACCTTAGCGATGAAAGCTATAGGTTTATTGCTTCGGTATTTTTGGGCAGGCGCGAGCTGCTAACCAATGAAGAAAAGAATATTTTTACCGATGCCGGGATCTCCCATTTACTTGCCATAAGCGGGTCAAATATAGGTTTGACTGCCCTGGTTTTGTTCTTTGTCTTCAAGTTGTTTAATGTTAGATTCAGGATGTGCCTGCTTCTTTCGGTATTTTTTCTGTTTATCTATACGCTGATAACCGGAGCAAATCCACCGACGCTTCGCGCGATAATTATGTATACTGCATTTTCTCTAAGCTTTTTTGTAAAAAGGAAATTAAACCCGTTTAATTCGCTTGGTTTGGCTGGTCTTGCCTGCCTGATTTTCAATCCTTCCTGGATTTTTGACGTTGGTTTCCAATTATCTTTCCTTTCCATATTTGCTCTTATCTTAGGTTTTAAAATATTTCCCGTAAAACAATCCGATACGGAATTTTTAAATCAGCTGCAATACCTTTTCTTTTCTTCGCTATATGTGACATTGCTGATTACGCCTCTAATCTCCTACTATTTTGGAAGGATATACATACTAAGCATTTTTAATAATATGCTGCTTATCCCGTTTTTTACGTTCATCCTTATTGTTAACTTTACGTTACTTATTTTTTCTCCTTTCAGATTTTTGGCACAATCCATAGCTGCGGTTGTATCTGCGCTTATCCCTTTGTTTTACAAACTTTCTCATTTTTTGGGTTCGATTAAATTTTCGTTTATAGCCTGTAAATTTTCCCTAAAGACAATATTTATCTATTACATTTTTATCGTTGGTTTTATCTTTTTATTGAAAATATTGCGCCACAGGCGTAGGTTGCAAACAGTTTGACAAAGTGAGGCGCTTTTGATATAGTTTTACATTGACACACCTACCTTTGCCTGAAATCCTTAAAAGCGGAGCAGGCAAGGATTAAAAATGAACACACAGATTAAAAAAATTATCATCTTTTGTATCGTGGCAATAATGCCGTTTGAGGCTTATTCTTTCTGGATTTGGTCGCCCAAGACTCAGAAATGGAAAAACCCCAAATATTCCGCTTTAGCTACCCCGTTTTTACAGTATAAAGAAGCAGAAAAATTCTTTAACGATAAGCAATACAAAGAAGCGCTTGCGGAATTCAAAAAGCTTATCATCCACTATCCTGATTCTAAAGAGGCTGCTGATGCGCAGTATTATATAGGCAGGTGCCTTGAGGAATTAAGCCAGCCCTATCAGGCATTCCTCGAATATCAAAAAGTTATAGAAAGCTATCCTAACAGCCAGCGTATAAATGAGATAGTTGAGCGTGAATATAATATCGGAGAGTATTTTTTAAACAGGGAACCGAAAAAGTGGCTTGGTGTTTCTGTCTATGATTTTGTTGATCATCCCGCGATTGAAATTTTCAAAAAGCTGATAGACAAAGTGCCTTATTCGCCTTATGCCGCAAAAGCGCAGTATAAAATGGGAATGCTGCTTCTAAAACTTGGCCGTTACGAAGAAGCAATGGATGCATTTCAGAAAGTCGGCGACAATTATCCTGACAGCGAATGGGCTTCTCCGGCAAAATATCAATTAGCCATTGCAACTGCAAAGGCAAGTGGAGGAGCAGATTACGATTCAACTGCGATAGTTGAGGCAACAAAGAAGCTTGATGAGTTTATAAAAACTCATCCGGAAGCGGACATATCTCCTCAGGCAACAGCGCAGCTAAAGGAATTACGCAATCGCGAAGCAAAGAAGAATTTTGACATCGCCCAATTTTACGAAATACAAAGGCAATACAAAGCAGCCAAAGTTTATTATGATATAGTTATTGATAGATACTCGGATACGGATTATGTGAAAAAGACAGAAGAAGCGCTCGAGAAACTTAAGGGAAAACTTAAATGAAAAAACTATTTGTTTTGGTATTTATTTTACTTTGCGGTTGCGGCTACACGACCAGAGGTTTCGTCTATAGCAGCAACAAAATATTCATAACGCCGGCAATTAATAAAATAAGCATAACAACCGAAGACAGGCGTTATTCAACGTTTACAGTTTATCCGATATTGCTTGAGCAGCGCCTTACGAATAAAATAATAAACAGGTTTAATGTAGACGGCCATCTTAAGGTTACAAGCAAAGATGAAGATGCGCTTAAGTTATCCTCGGAAATTACGCAATACACAAAAGAAGTAATGCGTTATACCGGCAGCGAAGACGTAAAAGAGCAGAGGCTGCGCCTCTATGTCAAAATTAAACTTCTAAACCCGGATGGCAATGTGATAAAAGAAAGAGTGGTAGTGGGAGAAACCAGTTTTTTCCTTACGGGTCCTAACGCTGTAAACGAAACTACCGCGCAAGAAATTCTATTAGACGATACTTCAAGAAGGATTTTAGAGGTCGTTGTTGAAGAATGGTAACTACGAAGGATAGGATTTTTTTTATTTCCGGTAGCGATTTTACGGGCAGACAGCTCATAGCAGAGAATATCAAGAAGAAAATACTTCAGGGAAGTTCCGGCGCCTTAAATATCCTCAATTTCTACCCCAAAGAAATAAATATAAAAGATTTACAGGAAAAAGTTTTACTTTCTTCTTTCGATAAAAAAAAGATACTTATTTTCAAGGATATCTATGGCCTGCCAAAAGAGATAAAGGACTTTCTTTGTAATAACTTCGACAAAATAATTTCTAACAATTATCTCATTTTTGAAGCGGAAACGGATACTTTAAGGAGCAAAAAAATATCGGCGGATAAATTTTTTAGTTTTATCCTCGCAAGGGCAGCTTGTTTTAAGGCAGGTTCAAGCCCGTACAAAGCAAGCTTTGATGATTTTAAAAAAAGCGTAAGACAAGCGAATGCGCCGCAGGCAATTTATGTTTTGGACAAATTGTTTGAAGAGAAATCCAGCGATAACGAGAAAAAAACACTGGGGCTTCAGCTTTTTGGTGTTTTGGTCAGTGAAGTGTCCTACCTTAAAAACGATATCTTAAGAAGAAAATACCTCAATTATCTGTGGGAAACAGACAGGGCAATAAAAGAAAGAGGATTTGATCCGAGGTTTGCTATTGAACTTTTTCTTTCCCGCGCTTGCAGCGCAATCCTTTAAGCTTCTTTAGCCTTCTCCGGCGTATTCATTAATTTTGCCAGTTGGCTTTTCTTCCTGGATGCTTTTTTGGGATGAATTAGGTTATGGGATGCGGCTTTATCGAGGATTCTATAAACAAGGCTTAATGCTTCTTTGTTCTTTGCGGTGTCTTTGCCTTCCAAAGTTTTTTTAAATTTCTTTAAAGCTGTTTTGATTTGCTTAGTTAACTGTAAGTTTTTCTCGTGTTTTTTCGCGTTTTGTCTCAAATCCTTTTTTGCGGCTCTTCTTTGTGGCATATAAAATATCTCCTTTTATTGTCTCGTTTGTATTATAATAGTTTAAGAATTTTATAAGAATAAGCTAAATATGTCAAGGGCTTTTTGCAAGCCCTTGACTAAGCCTGAAGCCCGCTTCTATGTTTAAAAAAGTCATAAAACATACCTCAATAATGACCGTTGGCACCCTTGTTTCGCGTATTTTAGGGTTTATACGCGATGTTTTGATGGCAAAATTTTTCGGCACCTCTGATATTTTTGAGGCCTTTTTGGTAGCATTCAGGCTTCCTAATATTTTTCGCAGTATTTTTGCCGAGGGCTTTACCGACAGCGTAGCGACTCCGGTTATGTCTGAATACCACGGCGACAAAGAAAAGATTTTTGAAGTCGGTAGCCGTCTTCTTTGCATATTTTCTATCGTACTTTGCCTTTTTACCCTTCTGGGTATTATCTTCAGCAAACAGCTGGTTATGATTACTGCTCCAGGCTATATCCCCAATCTTTATAAGTTCAATCTCGCAGTGTCATTTACGCGCATAACATTTTTCTATCTTTTGCTGATAGGGCTTTCTTCGGTTATGATTTCCATGCTATATTCTTTAAAGAAATTCTTCGTTCCCGCATTTAACCCGGTTTTTTTAAATGTGACTTTTATCCCGGGCATATTATTTTTCAGCGGTTATTTTAGGAATTATATACTTGTTGTCTGTGTTGTTGTTGCGGGAATTTTAGAGTTATTGTTTCCGTTCGCAGCGCTTATAAAGAACGGTTTTACTTTTAAATTTGACATCAAAGCTTCATTGGCCGACCCGATACTTAGAAAAATGTTCAGGCTGTTTCTGCCGAGAGTTTGGTCAAGTTTAGTCTATCAGCTTAATGTTTTTGTCGATACTATTTTTGCTTCTTTCACTCAAATCACAGGCGCGGGCGCACTTGCTGCTATAAATTATGCAAACAGACTGATACAGCTTCCGTTTGCATTAATTGTCCTTTCTATTGCTCCGGTTGTAGTAGTTGACCTTTCGAAGCATCATAAGGACGGTAACGTGGAAGATTTCAAAAAACTTTTGGTTTTTTCTTTTCAAAATGTAATATTTTTCGTTGTGCCGGTTACATTGATATTTATATTTCTGCCAAAAGCCATAATAGACGTTTTATTCAAAAGAGGAGAATTTGATGTTTATTCCCTGAATATTACATCTTCCGTACTTTTTTTCTATGCTTTCGGAGTTTTTTTCTTTTGTTTAAACCGCCTGCTGATTACTTCATTTTATGCCCTTAAAGATACCCGCACTCCTGCAAAAATAGCTACGATTGCGCTTTTGCTAAATGTTGTCTTAAGCGCTACTTTGATGTTTCCTTTAAAGATAGGCGGGGTTGCGCTTGCGACATCTGTCTCGGCAGCGGTAAGCTGCTTAATGCTTTATCGGTCTTTGATAGAAAGAATCGGAAAAATCAACTGGGGCAACACAAAAGAGCAGGCAGGCAGAGTGTTTCTGCTTGGCCTTCTTGTCGCGCTCCTAGGCAGTTTCCTTTGGAGCAACCTTGCTTACAATAAATATTTCAAAGCCTTAATCGTTTCAGGCCTGTCTTTAATAATATTTTTAGGATTAGGTTTTATCCTCAAGCTTAAACAGATTATATATTTGAAACAATGGATATTAAAGAAAAGATAAAAAATTTGCCTCTTACCCCGGGTGTTTACATAA
This sequence comes from Candidatus Omnitrophota bacterium, assembly GCA_028702365.1. Classification (GTDB taxonomy): domain Bacteria; phylum Omnitrophota; class Gorgyraeia; order Duberdicusellales; family 4484-171; genus JAJYOP01. Next base: position 7,608 of record JAQVOZ010000004.1, read on the forward strand.
TGAAATCCAAAAAGGGAGAAGTGCTTTATGTGGGCAAAGCATCTTCTTTAAGGAAACGCGTTGCCAGTTATTTTTTAAGAAACGTTTCTTTGAAAACAGGCTTTCTTATGGAAAAAGTTTGCGACATAGATTATATAGAGTGTGACAGCGAAGAGCAGGCCCTGGTTTTAGAAGCAGCTTTAAAAAAAGAAAAAAAACCAAAGTATAATATTGCGCTTCGCGACGACAAAAGCTATCCATATGTTGAAATAACCAGAGAACAATTCCCCCGTATTTTTATTACAAGAAAAAGAATAAATAAAAAAAGCCTCTATTTCGGCCCTTATCCAGAAGTGGGCACATTAAGGTCTGTGCTTACCATGATAAGAAGGATTTTTCCCTATTGTTCCTGCAAATGCTTTAAGAAGACAGAATGCCTTTTTTCTCATATCAAGCTTTGCCCGGCGCCCTGCGCAGGCAAAATATCAGACGCGCTCTATAAAGAAAATATAGAAGCTATAATAAGGGTGCTTAAGGGAGAAAGAGAAGAGCTTATAAGTTTATTGCGCGCAAAAATGCGCGAATTATCTAAAGAAAGCAAATTTGAAGAAGCTGCTGCAGTGCGCGACAAAATAGTTGCCCTGGAAAATCTATATAAAGGAAAAAGCTTGACCCATGAGTTAATTTCTCTTAAGGAGATATTGCAATTGCCTTCTCTGCCGCTATGCATAGAAGCGATAGACATTTCGTCTTTAAGCGGCACAAATGCAACAGGCTCGGTGGTAGTTTTTAAAAATGCCATCGCGGATAAAAATTCATACCGTCATTACAGAATAAAGGAAGTATTTTCAACCGATGATTATGCGATGATGGCGGAAGTTGTACGAAGAAGATATCAAAGGCTTTTGGATGAAAAGAAAAATATGCCGGAGCTTATTGTAATAGACGGAGGGCTCGGGCATGTCCAGGCAGCGAAAATAGAATTGGATAAATTAGGGCTTAAAATACCTGTCATCGGCATAGCGAAAAGAAACGAAGAAATATGGTTTCCTGAAAAGCATAAACCATTGGTTATATCAAAGAGCAGTGCGGCTTTGCATTTGATTCAGCGTCTGCGTGACGAGGCACACAGATTTGCGCGCAAATACCATTTGCTATTAAGAAAAAAGAAAACCATAAAATAGCTATCAGATTTCTCAACCAACAGGTTGAGAATTCTGATAGCTGAAGGCCGAAAATGACCGATTTTGAAAAAAAAGTTTTACGGGTAGTTTCGAAAATACCTTTAGGTGAGGTTCGCAGCTACAAATGGGTTGCAATGAAAATAGGCAAACCCAAGGCCTATCGCGCTGTGGCTAATGCGTTGCATAAAAACCCATATCCCTTGTTGATTCCCTGCCATCGGGTCATAAAATCATCGAAAAATACAGGCGGCTACGCCTTGGGCAAGGCTTTGAAGAAAGACTTAATAAAATTAGAGCAAAAAATAAAAGATGTGATAAAATAAATAAAGTCAAAACTTATGGCAGCCCAAGGGCGAACATAAGTTTGTGGCTGAATTTACCCAGCACTAATTTTTGGAACAACTAAAAACTAGTGCTGGGCCCAATTCGCAGATGCTTTATGGGCAACTTAAATGATGAAACTATGACTTACGCGAGCAAATAGCTCGCGTAAGTCATCTACCATTGGAGGTTTAAATGCATTTTACGCAAATATTGGATGTAATGATAGAAAAAGAAATTTCAGACGTATTCATCCGGGCAAACAGTAATCTAAGAGGCAGGCGTTATTCGCTGGTAGAAGTTATAAACGAAAACATATTTAGCGTTGAAGACGTAGATAATATCGTAAAAAGCATAACCAGTGATAGAGACAAGGCGATGTTAAAGCAGAATAAAGCCTGTGAGTTTACTTATTGGTTTAAAGAGAATTGGCGTTTCCGCGTAGGCGTATTTTACCAGAGAAATACACTTTCCCTGGTAATGAGAAAAATAGACCTGCGTATACCTACCTTTGAACAGCTTAATCTGCCTGCGGCGGTATTAAATAAATTTTGCGCACAACGTAGAGGCATGATTTTGCTCACCGGTATAACGGGTTCCGGCAAGTCAACCACAATTGCAAGTATTATGGAATGCATGAACCAGAATTTCAAGCGTCATATTCTAACCGTAGAAGAACCCATAGAATTTACTTTTGTCGACAAAAAGTCAATTATAAACCAAAGGGAAATAGGTACTGACGTTGGAACCTATGCCGATGCTTTAAGGCAATTTACACTTCATTCGCCGGACGTTATTTTTATAGGAAATATCCGCGACGAAGATACCTGCCGCGCCGCCTTAACCGCGGCAGAAACAGGGGTGCTTGTTTTATCTACCCTTCATACCGTCAACGCGTCTTCAACAATCGACAGGTTGATAAATTTCTTCCCCCCTTATCAGCATCATCTTGTGCTAGAACAGCTGTCTTATCTTTTAAAAGGAGTATTTTCGCAAAGGTTATTACCGCGCAGCGACACACCCGGGCTTATCCCGGCATACGAATCTATGGTGCTTAGCCCCTCAGTGAGCCGCCTGCTCATTGAAAACAAGGTATGGGAACTTCCGAAATATATTGCATCGGGCGATATCTACGGCATGAAGAGCTTCCATCAGTGTTTGCTCGAACTGGTAGCGACTAAAAAAATTACTTCGGAAACTGCTATTGAATATGCCGACAAAAAAGAAGAACTCGAAATGGAACTACGTAATAAAGGGTTAATGTAATTCTGCCCCAACCGGCACTTCAAAAGATAATTAAAAACTTAAATACATAAAATATGCATGATATTAAAAACAAAATAGAAAATTTAGAAGAAGAACTGCTGACGCTAAAAAGCCTTTTAAAAATAGACGCAAAGAAAAAAGATATCGATGGTTTGCAGTCTAAGATGTCTGCGCCCGATTTTTGGCAGAACCAAAAAGAAGCTTCCGGGATAATAGAAGAGCTTAAAAAAATAAAAGGCGACGTAGACGACTGGGACATGCTTAACAATAAGCTTCGTGAGCTTAAAGAGTTTATTCAGGTAGCGGATACTTCTTATGAAAGTGAAATGGAAAAGGAAACAAAAAAATTCGAAGAAAACCTCGAAAAGTTAAAGCTTCAGGTTCTTTTTAACGAGAGGTTCGATGACTCAAATGCCATAGTTGAAATTAACTCCGGTGCAGGCGGGACTGAAGCCTGTGACTGGGCGAGTATGCTTTTTCGGATGTATTTTAGATGGGCTGAAGATAAAAAATTTAAATTCAGCGTCTTAGATGAGCTAAAAGGAGAAGAAGCAGGAATAAAAAATATTACATTTCTGATAGAGGGGCTGCGTGCCTATGGTATGCTTAAGTCTGAACGCGGGGTGCACAGATTAGTTAGAATTTCTCCGTTTGATGCAAATAAAAGAAGGCATACTTCTTTTGCCTCAGTTGATATCCTTCCGGAAATAAAGGAAGGTGTAGGTATTGAAATAAAACCTGAAGAGCTGGAAATCATAACCTGCCGCGCATCAGGCGCCGGCGGCCAGCATGTAAACAAAACAGATTCCGCTGTGCGCATTAAGCATTTACCTACCGGAATAGTTGTAGCCTGCCAGAATGAGCGTTCGCAGCACCAGAATAAGCAGGTCGCCCTTAATGTTTTAAGGGCCAAGCTTTATGAGCTTAAAGAAGAAGCGAAGAAAAAAAACCTGGAAAATATTTCCGGTGCAAAGCAAAAAATAGAATGGGGTTCTCAGATACGTTCTTATGTGCTGTACCCGTATTTATTGGTAAAGGACCACAGGACAGATTTGGAAAACCATGACGCTTGGGGCGTTTTGGACGGAAAGATAGACGATTTTATTTACGCTTATTTAAAGAGGCCAAGATGTTAAAAAATTTTATATTAAACGATTGTCAAAGAAAAATAAATTCGCAAAATCCGAAAGTAAATATTTTACTGCATAAAGAAATTCCGACACCCTCTCTTAAAGAGATAGCCTCTTTCGCTTCTATCGTAAGCCAGGTTAATTCTTTCGAAGGAGAAATCAAAACTAAGCCGGATGGTTTCTTTAAAGAAAAAACAAAAGAGTTGAGGGCCAGGTTCAATAGTATTAAAAATCTTGCTCCTGATGAATTTAAGGTAGAGGCTGAGAAAATATTTGATGAGATACTCCCGTTTTATTTTGCTTGTGTCAGGGAGGCAGCCTTAAGAACAGTTAAAATGCGCCATTTTGATTCACAGGTTTTAGGAGGGCTTGTCTTACACAAAAATAAAATCGCAGAAATGGCAACAGGCGAAGGTAAAACGCTTGTTGCAACCCTTGCAGTTTCTTTAAACGCCCTTGCGGGCCGCGGCGTGCACGTTGTAACTGTTAATGATTATCTTGCCCGGCGCGACCGTGAATGGATGGGCCCCATATATGAATTTTTGGGGTTTTCTATTGGAGTTATCCAGCAGGAAATGGATAACTCCGAGCGTAGAATTGCATATGGCTGTGACATAACTTACGGCACAAACAACGAATTTGGCTTCGATTATCTTCGCGATAATATGGTAGGAAGCATTAACGAAATGGTCCAGCGCGGGCATTTCTATGCGATAGTAGATGAAGTGGATTCTATCCTTGTAGATGAAGCACGGACTCCTCTTATAATTTCCGGGCCAGCGGAACTTTCTACGGATAAATATTACAAGGCAGACAAAGCAGCACGTGCGCTTAAGGTGAAATTCGTAATACAGAGTTTTGATGCAAAAGACGGAACGATAGTCATGAAAAATGCCGACGGCACAGAAACAAGAATCCAGCCGGAAGAGCTTGAGGCAAATTTCGACGCAGTCGTAGAAGAAAAAAGCAACAATGCTTACATACTTTCTAACGGTGAAAAAAAATGCGAAAGAGCATTGAGTGTCGGCAGCCTCGAGGAAACTCCTGATAAATTTTCAAATCCATGGACTCATTATCTGACCCAAAGCCTTCGCGCCCATTACCTTTTTGATAACGAACAGGAATATATCATAAAAGACGGAAAGATTGTTATTGTCGATGAGTTTACCGGCCGTCTTATGCCGGGCAGGCGCTGGTCGGATGGCCTTCATCAGGCAATAGAGGCAAAAGAGAATTTAAAAATCCAGGAAGAAAGCCAGACACTTGCAACTATAACTTTGCAGAATTATTTCAGGATGTATAAGAAGCTCGCAGGCATGACCGGAACAGCCTACACTGAAGCAAATGAGTTTAAGCATATTTATGCGCTTGATACCGTAGTAATTCCTACGAACAGGGCTCTTATAAGGAAAAATTTTCCCGACAGAATATATAAAAATAAAAAAGCTAAATTTGAGGCGGTGATAAGGGAAATAGAGGAGTTTTATTTATTGAAACAGCCGGTGCTTGTAGGGACTACTTCAATTGAAGATTCAGAAATTTTATCATTTCTTTTAAATAAAAAAGGAATAACCCACAACGTGCTTAACGCAAAATACCATGAAAGGGAAGCGCACATTGTAGCTCAGGCAGGCCGCCTTGCCCAAGTAACCATTGCAACTAACATGGCAGGCCGCGGCACCGATATAATACTTGGCGGCAATATCGATTTTTTCATAAAAGACCTTCTTAGAAAGAATGAAATCCCTGCGGAAGACGAGCGCTACAAAGAAGAGTATGAAAAACTCTTCCAAAGCAATAAAGACAAATTTGATGAGGAGCACAAGAAAGTTGTTTCTCTTGGAGGCCTTCATGTTATAGGAACGCAGCGGCATGAAGCAAGGCGTATTGACAATCAGTTACGCGGAAGAAGCGGCCGCCAGGGAGACCCCGGTTCTTCGCGTTTTTATGTTTCGTTGGAAGATGATTTAATGAGGCTTTTCGGCTCAGAAAGAATATATTTTCTTATGGACAAGCTGGGTTTCCCGGAAAATGAACCGATAGAACACCCTCTTGTAAATAGTTCTCTTGAAATAGCCCAAAGGAAAGTTGAAACTCATAACTTCGAAATTCGTAAGCAGCTGCTTGAATACGATAATGTTATGAATAAGCAGCGGGAAGTAATTTATGAACAGCGCCGGCAGATTCTTGAAAGGCCGACGATTGGCGATGAAATATTTACGATGATTGACGAAGTTATAGAAAAAAATATACCTGTTTATTATTCCGAAGAAAAAAACACGCTTGGTTTAACTCATTGGGCCAAGCTTAAATTCGATGTCGATTTGACAGCTAAAGCTTTGGGCGACTTAAGCCCCGAAGAAATGATTGAATTTATTAAAAAAACCGTACGTGAAGCATATTATAAAAAACAACAGGCAGTGGGGCTCGATAAAATATCTTCCATGGAAAGAGCGGTGGCTCTTTGGGTTTTGGATTCGCGCTGGAAAGAACACTTGCTTATTATGGATTCGCTTAAGGAAGGCATACATTTAAGAGGCTACGGCCAGACTGACCCGCTTGTTGAATACCAGAAAGAATCATACTCCGCTTTTAATGAAACGATAGCTTCAATTAAGGAAGATATCGTAGATTTAATTTTTAAAACAAAAATATCTTTACCTGAAGAAGCTGTGAGCGTTTTTGAAGAATCTCCCAAAAATTACGTCCACCCGGAATATTCATCCCTGCAAAAAGAAGAAGAAAAACCTGCTACCCAGCCGCAAACGCAAACGCAAAAAGCTTCAGCGCCAAAAGTAGGCAGAAACGACCCTTGCCCTTGCGGAAGCGGAAAGAAATATAAAAAATGTTGCGGAAAATAATTCTAACGAGCTGGACACCCAAATGATTAACCTGCTGCTTGCGGGCTTTGCCGGCATTCTTACTGGTTTAAGTTTTAATTTTGCATTTTTTTCATTTTTGGTTTGGTTTTCTCTTCTGCCGTTTATATATGTCATAAATAAAACCACTTCAAGGCAAACAACGTTTTGTGCAATTATCTTTGGCCTGGCATATTACTTAACGGCAATTTTCTGGATAGGTAACGTTACGAAATTAGGGCTCGTTCTGCTTGCAGGCTATCTTTGCCTGTATGCTGTTATATTTTCCCAATTTGCGCGTTATTTTTTAAGAAAAAATTTTGCAATAATTACAATTGCGGCTTTATGGGTTTTGTTTGAGTTTATCAAGGAAAATATCTGGTGCGGTTTTGGTTGGGCCAACTTAGGCTATTCCCAATATAAAAATTTATATCTTATTCAGCCGGCTGATTTATTTGGAGTAAAGTTAATATCTTTTTTCATCGTAATGGTAAACGTTTTAATATGGGAACTTGTTTCAAAAAGAAAATTTTTGTTACGTAAAGTTATTTTTGTAGCCCTGATTTTATTGATTTCTATATCGTATTCTTTCTTAAGGCTTAACAATTTAAAAGAAACCTCTTCGATAAATTTATCGCTTATCCAGCCCAACATACCCCAGGAACTGAAATGGGAAGAGTCGTCTCAGCCGGATATAATAGAAAAACTGGGAAATCTTGCCTCAAAAACAGGAGAAGGCTCGCTGGTTATTTTTCCGGAAGCTTCCTGGCCTCTTATGCTTTGTGATTTGGATACCTCGATTTTAAGTGATTTCGTAAGAAGCATAAAACGCGATATTTTAATAGGGGCGATTACTTCGGAAAAAGATAATTTCTATAACGCAGCTTTATTGTTTGAAAGAGCCGGAGAATTACAGGGTATTTATCGAAAGGTGCGGCTCGTTCCTTTTGGGGAATACGTGCCGCTTAGGAAATTTTTTACATTCGTCAGCGTGATTAATTCCATAGGAGATACCAGCAGGGGAGCCGAGCTTAAAGTTTTTTCTTATCAAAACAAAAAGTTTTGTGTCCTTATATGTTTCGAAGATATATTTCCTTTATTCGTCACAAATTACGCCAAGCGCGCACAATTTCTGGTAAACATAACCAATGATGCCTGGTTTGGCGGTGAGCCTGAGGCCAGCCAGCATGCTGGCATTATGGTTTTTAGGGCCATTGAAAACAGGATTTCTATCGCGCGCTGCGCCAACACCGGCATAAGCGGTTGGGTCTCCTATAAAGGCGAGATGCACAGCTTAAAATTAGATAATGAGGAAGTTTCTGTCGACGGCGCATTAAATTTTAATTTGCCTTTAAATGAAAAAAGAAGCTTGTATAATAAATGGAAAGATGTATTTGTATTATTTTGCGCCCTGTTATTGGGCCTCGCATTAATATCCAGGAAAAACAATGGATAAATATCAATCACTTTCAATTAAAGTAAGCTGGCTGAGTATTGGGGTAAATCTTATCATATCCATAGCTCAGTTTATTATAGGAATACATTCGAAAAGTATTTCTATAATGACAGATGCTGCAGACAGCCTGCGCGATATCGTTGCAACGGGTGTGGTTATTTTTAGCCTTAATCTTGCCAGCAAACCTGCCGACAAAGAACATCCTTTTGGCCACGGAAGAATAGAAGATGTAGGCGGAGTAATTGTAGCTTTATTTTTGCTTTTGATGGGCTTAACCTTTCTGAAAGAATCTTTCATGAGGTTCATCAAGCCGCAGCCTTTAACTATCAACTTCTACATAATATCTATCATGGCTGTTGCTTCCGTAATAAAATTTTTGCTTGGATTCGTGACCCAATTTGTTTCTAAAAAGGCTAAATCCAATATACTTGAAGCAGACGCTTTTCATCATTACACAGACTGCATAACCACGGTTATAGTTGCGGTTGGTTTGATATTTGTAAGATTCGGGCTTACTTTTGTCGATGCAGTATTGGGTTTTATAATAGCATTTCTTATCATATGGTGGTCATTTAAAATGCTTCGTGAATTTGTGGATAACCTTATTGGCAGGTGCCCGCCAGTTGAGCTTTGTGAAAAAATAAAAAATATTGCTTTATCCTTTAAATCTATAGATGGAGTGCATGAGATAGAGATCCATTCTTATGGCAAAAATAAAGCCATATCTTTGCATATAGAACTAAGCCCGGAGCTCAGCTTGCTCGAAGCGCATAGTATCGCCGACAGTGTTGAAAAAAAGATTCATAATGAGGGCCTTGGCAGATGTATAGTGCATGTTGATTTAAAAGGTAAAGCAAAAGCAACAGAAAAAGAAATGGTTAAAAAGGCTATTGATAAGTTTATATCAAGGAATAAGGACATCAAGGATTTCCATGGTATAGAGATAATAACTAACGAGTCTACAAGTATTATTGATTTTCATCTTTGTTTTTCAAAGAATACATCTTTGGACAAAAGCCATATTGTATCGCACAAATTATCAGATTTTCTCAAAAAACAATTCGGTTTTACCAGAGTCAATATTCATGCTGAGCCTTATAGAAATATAGAAGAAAAAAGAGACGCGGAAGGAAAAAAATAAAATTTCGTCCATCCCTTTCTGATTTTTATAGTTATGGAGGTGATTCTATGGAGTTAGAATTAGTAAAAGTTAATAAACCCCAAGACCTAAACATCATTATCGGCCAATCGCATTTTATAAAAACAGTCGAAGATATATATGAAACAATTGTTTCAAGCGTGCCTAATGCAAAATTTGGCCTTGCTTTTTGCGAGTCTTCAGGCGAGTGCCTGGTAAGAATAGAGGGCAACGACGAGCCCCTTAAAAAGATTGCGTCCGACAATGCTCTTTCAGTAGGCTGCGGGCACTCTTTTTTTATTATCCTAAGGGATGTTTTCCCTATAAATATTTTAAACCAGATAAAAAATATTCCTGAAGTTTGCCGTATATTCTGTGCAACTGCCAATTCAGTTGAGGTTATTGTCGCAAAGACTTCCCAGGGCAGAGGCATTTTGGGGGTAATCGATGGTTTTCCGCCCAAGGGAATTGAAACAGCAGAAGGCGTAATCTGGAGGAAAGAATTTCTAAGAAAAATTGGATATAAACGTTAAAAATTTTTCGCTTTTCTTGAACCGTAGAAAATAACATAAACAGCACACAATTTATTTTGAAATGAATAACGAATTAAGAAAAAATTTAGCAAGGCGCTTGGCTTGGTTTTTCTTGCGGATATTTACCGTGATAAACGGTTCCTTCTCGCTTAAATGGAGTTATACGCTTGGAAGCTTGCTTGGCTCATTTGCCTGCGCAGTTATACCGCGGCAAAGAAAAGTTGCGATAGAAAGCCTTGAGATTGCTTTCCCCGATATGACGCCAAAAGAAAGAAAAAAAATCACCCGCGACTTTTTTATATTTATGGCTCAAAGTGCATTTGAGCTGCTCTATATTTTAAGGCACACTGAAAAACTACAGAACGTAAAAATTGACGGAAGAGAAAACCTCGATAGCGCACTTAAGGAAGGGACTGGCATTATCCTGGTTACGGCACATATGGGAAATTTTCCGCTTATGAGCGTAAAATTGGCAAATGAAGGTTACAAGGTAAATTTTGTAACCCGGCCTATGCGGGATGAAAAAGCCGGGGATTACCTTTTTGATTTGAGAGAGAATGCCGGCGTTAAAAGTATTTTTTCGTATCCTAGAAAAGAATGTGTAGCCGGCATAATAAAGGCTTTGCGTAACAACGAAATAGTGATAATGCAAATGGACCAGAATTTCGGCTCCGGAGGCGTATGGGTGAAGTTTTTTGGAAAACTTGCCGCTACACCCGTAGGGCCTATTACCCTGGGCCTTAGAACGCATGCCAAGCTTGTGCCTGCATATATATATAGGGAAGGTTTTGGTAAACACTGCGTCAAGATACTGCCACATGAGGAGCTTGTTGAAACAGAAAATAAAGATGAAACAATCTTAAAAAATGCAATTATATTTAGTCATATAATTGAAAGCTGGATAAAAGAATATCCTGAACAATGGGGCTGGATTCACCGCCGCTGGAAATCGCAGCCACCGAAAAACTTATCAACTTCGCAGTTTAAGGTAGAAATGTAAATAGCTGTTTATCCCGTTAGAAAATGTTTGCCATCTATTGCCTGATATTTTTAATTTTGCCGGAGCAAAATTGGCATAAATATAAATTTTCTAACGGGATTTATTTCTAAAAAAAGATTGTAAAAGTCTCATAATTTGATAAAATTTTTAATAAGTACATCTTAACCTTTGGAAGGGGAATGCAATCTGTGCGTCAAATTCCTTAAGTATACAGCAACGATAACAAAGATAAATCTATCTGGTTGGATTCAAAAAATATATGAAAAAGAAATATTCCATAGGTATAGGATTAAATTTATTTGATGCGCGGGCAATTTTGCTCGGCCCAGATAAAAAAATCATTCTTGAGATAGAAAAACCAAGAAAGAATGTAACTGCCAACGAAACTATTAAAGTTTTGCTTGAGCTATTCGAAGAAATAATTTCAAAAGCCAAGAACTATAAAAAAGAAGACATAGAAGGCGTTGGCCTTGCTTTGGGAGGCATTGTAAATACGAAAAAAGGAATGGTATATTGGCCCCAGAAACAATATACTTCCTACGCATATATTTCTCTTCCGTTGAAAGAATATCTTGAAAAAAAATTTAATTTCCCGGTGACTATCGAAAATGATGCTAATAGCTGTGTACTTGCCGAACATATATTGAATTTTTCCGAATGTAAAGATGTTATATATATGTTTTCAGGTGTTGGCTGCGGTATAATTGCCGATGGCAAGCTATATAGAGGTAAAGACGGCGGTGCCGGTGAATTGTTTTTAAATTCAACCAAATGTATGGAATCCGAGCTTGGAGACTTTTCTTTCTTCAGGCAATGGCCCATAGATCTAGGTATCGTAAAAAAGGCAAAAGAAATTATTTCGTTAGGCAAGGATACCTCCTTAATAAAACGGATAACTCCCACAGGGGAGTTGCATCTTAAAGACATATTCGAAGAAGCAAAAAGAAAAGATAAGGTAGCCAGAGAAGTTCTTAAAGAAGCGGCTTTCTCGTTGGGTGTTAAGATAGCTTTTCTGATGAACCTGCTTAATCCGGAAGCCGTAATCATAGGTGGCGGGCTTGAGGAGGCAGGCGAATTTTTTCTTGATGAATGTATAGATGCGACAAAGGAGTTTTCTTTTAGCGAAATGAGAAAAGGTTGCAGAATCGTTTTTTCGCAGCTTGGCAAGTCTGCAACTTCCATGGGTGCTGCTCTTTCTATTATTTAAAAAAGATTCTTTACACTGATAGTTTGTATGTTATAATGTTTGTGGAATAGGAGGTGATTAATGGACAAGACAAAACTTATACCTGTAATTTTTCTTATTCTTGTTTTACTTTTAGGTGGCGCTGCCATAATGCTTTATACCGAAAAAGGCAAACTTGCCGAAGATAATAAAAAACTAGCCAAAGACAAAGGCGATTTAACTGCAGAAAGAGATAGCCTGCGTGATACAAACAACAAACTCGAGAGAGATAAACAAGACTATGAGGAAAGGATACAAAGCATATCTTCAAAATTATCAGGCATCGAGAAAGAACGTGACGATTTAAAAAAGAAGTTTGAGGATATCTCAAACGAAAGAGATACATTGGTAGAAAAGCTTAAAGAAAAGGCCAAAACCGAAGCAGCCCAACCCGCGGTCAGCGCAACTTCCGGTAGTACGCAGGCGCCTGCTTCAGAAGAATATTGGGCTGATTTTGTTAAGGTTAAAGCTGCCCTTGAGGTGAAAGTTG
>JAQVOZ010000123.1 GCA_028702365.1 Candidatus Omnitrophota bacterium
TCTGCCGCCAGTGCAAAATAGGTACTACAAAACATAGCCAGAGCGATAAATATCGCAATAAAATATTGTTTCATATATTCTCCTTTTTTTGTTAAAAAATTACTTGCGGAGAAGCTTTAAGCTTTGGGCGGATGGAAGGTATCGTCTATTGATAAGTAACGGTAAGAAAAATGCAAAATCGGCGCACGATAACCGCAAAAAATACGATAATTCAAGCTACCTGCCTGAGGTACTATCGCCTGGACTATCCGTACGTGTTTGCAAAAACACACATCCCTGGTGTCATGGCATTTAGCCTTGCTGTGGTTATCACTAGTTGCGCAGCATGAGCATTGTTTGGAGCCGTAAGAATAAACAACCGCCGGCGCAAATATATTAAATAGCACCGCGATAATTACATATACCACTATACCCTTATATCCTGCTTTCATATTATGAATATACCATATTATTGTCTTAAAATAAAGCCGCCCCTCTAATATTACGATAATTTTTTAATATAAATTTCTTTTGCAATGTCCTCTTCAAGCGCTACTTGTGTTTCTTCAACCTGAATTATAACAGATGGCTTGGTCTGATGAAGCTTGATCCTCGCCCCCGGCACAATACCAAAAGACATAAGCCTGTGTAGCTGAGGGTGGTCTCTCGTTAAAACATAAACAATTTTTCCTGTCTCGGCAACTTTTAGCCTGGTCAGCGGTATGACAATGCTTTCAATCAGGCCTTTTGTTTTTTCGCAGCATTCACCCGGAGGAATACTTAAGCCGTGCGGACATTCTTTAGGGTGGCCCAAAAGCGTGCAGATGCTTTCCTCAACTTCTTTCGACAAAATATGCTCAAAAGCACAGGCCGAAGAATCAACTTCCCTCCTGCCAAGCTCAAGCACATCCATTAAAAGGCGCTCTGCAAGGCGCTGGCGCCTGATGATATCTCTTGCCTTAGATTCGCCTTTATTGCTAAATTTTATAATATCTTTTTCTATTAAGACGAATCCTTCGCTTAACAGGCTATCGGAAACATCTTCGTTAACAGCCTTTAAGAATCTTTTTACTATTGCACCCTTATCGGAAATTTTCTTTTCTCTTTCTTCCCAGATTATTGTTAAAGCTTCTTCGATTTTTTGGTTATAATCCATGGTTATCTCCTTTTGTATTATAAAACCGCGATACCCTTAACCAAAATCAAATAGCGCAATAAATGATCAATGATTCCTCCTGCTAAAAATGCAAAAAGAAATACGAAACCGGCAATCATAAGCGCGACTTTCATCCCTCTTTCTTTTACGGTTACAAAAAACTGCGCAATGCAGGGTACAAACAAGGTTATTACAATAAGGCTTACAAAAATTTGTATTTTATCAAGTGCGCCTGCCCTTGCCAATTGATACAAGCCGGCGGCGCCGTAATCCCTTCGTAAAAAGCCGATAATAAACGCGGCGGTTGTCTCTTTGGGCAAATGCAGCCAGGCAACAATAAGAGGGCTTAAAACTCTTTCTATTAAATTTAATAATCCTATTTTATCGGATACAAAAAGTACGGATGTTCCAAGGATGAACAAAGGCACTGCTTCTTTTAAGTACCATTTAAGACGGGCGCCGGTTTTTACAATAATATTTATAATCTGCGGAAATCGCATAGGAGGTAATTCCTGAATAAATGGGCTGCGTTTACCAGGTACTAACTTTGAAGATAAAAATCCAATAGTGACGATGGCGAAAAGAATCGTGGAAAACCAAAGAAGAAATGCCCTCAGCGAAAACTGGCTAAGCATTGCCATGATTACACCTAGCTGTGCGGAACAGGGAATTGCCAATGTTAGAATAATGCTAACCAGAATTCGCTCTTTTTTTGTTTCCAATATCCGCGAGGTCAGCGTTGCCATTGTCCCGCAGCCAAGGCCAAGCACCATCGGAAGTATCGCCCGGCCGTTAAGCCCGATTATTCTAAAAACCTTATCCGATAGCACAGAAAGCCGTGGCAGATATCCTGAATCTTCAAGTATTCCGAAAAATAAAAAAAATGCGGTTACTATCGGAAATATTATGGCAAATGCATAGGTGACAGCCATGCTGATAATACCATACTGGCCCATCAAAAATTCTTTAACAACGGGGACCGGAATAAATCTATCTATAATATTACTCAAAAAAGGGTTAATATAGCTGCCAAATATCGTGTTTTCAAAAAAGTCCACACCCCACACAGCAGCTAACCTGCCCACAAAAAGATACATTGCAAAAAGCACAACAATAAGTATGGGTATTCCGGTTATAGGGCCCACAGTAAGGCTGCCTACAAATTCAGATATGCTTTTTGCTTTTGGTTTTGAAATACGTAAAACATCTCTTAACAATTCTTCAATTTTCTGATTTTTTTTTCTAAGCGAGGCTATCTCATCAAAAGAGGCAGTAGCAGAAACTTTAAGCGGATGCGCAGCTTTTGCTTTTAAAATTGCCTCTTTTAATTTAGGCACGCCTTCTCCAGTTACTGCTACCGTTTCAATAATATCTATGCCTAATTTTTGGGAAAGCTTTTTTACGTCTATACTTATGCCGCGCCCCCTTGCTTCATCGCTCATATTTAAATTAAGCACTAAAGGCAGGCCCAGTTCGAGCAGTTCAAGAGTAAGCACTAGCGAACGTTTGAGGTTTTTACTGTCAGCAACCTGCACGACGCAGGCAATGTCGCTTTTTGAAAGTATATCGCGGGTTACTTTTTCATCTTCGGAATGAACGATGAGGCTGTTTATTCCCGGGGTATCATAAACCGTAAAAGGCTGGGCCCCAAGCTTGGTAATTCCTTTTGATATATCCACGGTTGTGCCGGGATAATTTGAAACAGTTACATAGCTCTTGGTAAGCGCGTTAAAAATAACGCTTTTACCGACATTGGCATTACCGACTAAGACTATATTCACCCAGCCCTTCCTTTTTATCTGAGATTATTTTTCCCCAACCCTTGTTTTCGGAAAATTTGTTATACTCATACAGATAATTATAGTGTGTTTATGAAGGGCTGGGTTCATTTTTTATTTAGAGATAAGAAATATCCCTATATTTGCAAAAAAATTAGGCAATATCTGTATACGCTTATCTGCGGCCAGATAAACTTTGCGCTCAACTTTTATCTTCTTTTCCTTGCAGTAATCAAGGAAATCAAGCGTGCTTAAAAAATGCAGGTTTGGCGTTTCATACCAGGTATAAGGAAGAGATGCCGTTATGGGGACTCTGCCTCTAAAAAACAGGCGCAGGCGCGCTCTGCAATAAGCAAAGTTCGGAAAACCGACTATTACCTTTTTGCCCACCCTTAACGCGTCAAAAAGTACAGTTTCAACATGCTTTAACTGCTGAAGGCTTTGGTTAAGTATTACATAGTCGAAGGCTTTGTCTTTATATTCGGATAAGCCTGTGTCAATGTCGCCGTGAAGTACGCTTAAACCTTTCGCCACACACCTGTATATTGCCTGCTCGTCTATCTCTATGCCCTGTCCACGTACATTTTTTTTTATAGTCAGAAGCTCAAGTAAGTCTCCGCCGCCGCAACCAAGGTCAAGCACGGATGAATTTGACTCAACCATATCGAGCACTGCCTTGTGGTCGCTTTTAATGATTTCATCGCTCTTCATGCTCTACCCCTTTTTTGTGAAACACTTTTTAAAAAATGCGAGATAAGATGCGTTTCTTCTTTCGTCTCCAGAAGAAAAGCATCATGGCCATACGTAGAATCAACTTCGCAATAGCTCGTCTCTATCCCCGCATACTTACACGCTTTAACTATTTCTTTTGATTGATAAGCTGGATACAGCCAGTCAGACTTAAACGCAATTACTAAAACCTTAAGGGATTTACCGGAAAGCACTTCGTGGAATGGTTTATTCTGCGACGCATCAAAATTATCCATGGCTTTAGTAATATACAGATAAGAATTTGCATCAAACCTTTTTACAAAATTATCTCCCCTGTAACGTAAATACCCTTCAACCTCAAAGTCAGCAGTAAACTTAAACGGCTGTTTGTTGTTTTTTTTCTGCCGGCCGAATTTTTCAGTCATGGAAATATCGCTCATGTAGGTAATATGGCCTATCATCCTGGCAACAGCCAAACCCCTGTCCGGGGGTTTACCTTCATAGTAATTTCCTGAATTCCAGTCAGGGTCAGCCATTATCGCCTGTCTGCCAACTTCATCAAAAGCAATTTGCTGCGGTGTATGCCGAAGGGCTGTTGCAATCGGTATGGCACTACGAATCCTTTCGGGATATTTAACAAGCCATGCCAGAGCCTGCATACCACCCATTGAGCCGCCGACAACCGTAAGTAACTTATCAATACCAAAAGAATCTATCAAAGCTTTTTGCGCTGCTACCATGTCCCCTATGGTAATAACCGGAAAATCTAACGCATAAGGTTTATTAGTTTTGGGGTTTAAACTTGCCGGGCCGGTTGAGCCGCGGCAGCCTCCAAGCACATTTGGACAGATAATGAAATATTTTTCCGTATCAAAAGCGCGACCCGGGCCAATCATATTGTCCCACCATCCGGGTTTATCCTCGCCCTTATGTAAACCTGCCGCATGCGCATCACCGGATAAAGCATGTAAAATTAAAACCGCATTTGATTTTTCCTTATTAAGCGTACCATAAGTTTCATAAGCAATGACAACCGGACACAACTTCTCCTTGCTCTCAAGGATAAACTCATCCTGCTGGCTAGCAAAAGTAAAATAGTTTGTTTCAACTGTGCCAACGCCTGCCTTGGTCATCACTTACTCCTTTAAAGCTATATTTAAACCTAACGCGTATTGTTATGCCAAATAAAAAGCCACTTTCAAACTTTATCTATTTTATTACGTTACTAGGGTTTTGTCCAAATTTTTAAGTAACTATTTAGCATCCTGGAAAAGCCATGTCGTAAGATACCTTTCTCCGGTATCCGGCAGCACCACCACAATGATTTTGCCTTTGTTTTCATTTCGTTTAGCTACTTCCAAAGCAGCCCAAAGCGCTGCGCCGCTTGAAATACCCGCAAGAATTCCTTCTAATTTCGCAAGCTCTCTGGCTACCTTACCTGCATCATCATTGGAAAC
>JAQVOZ010000124.1 GCA_028702365.1 Candidatus Omnitrophota bacterium
CTACCATAGAAATAAAAGCAAAGGATAATATCAAGAAAGCGCTTAAAGAAACATACGATGCGAACACGAAAGATCGCAGTATAGCAGCGTGGCTGGAAATAGACAAAGATGCACTTAGCGCAAAAATTATACGTCTTCCTGAAAAAGAAGACATTATATTGCCTATCAATGAGCAGTTGATAGTAGAACTTTACTCCAAATAACATAAATATAATGAATCAAACAAAAATATTTGTAAATGAAATGTACAATGAGGAGGTAAAACAATGGGAATAACCTGGCGAGATTTCCAATTTCCCAAAAGAATAGCGGTTGAACAGGAAACCTATAGCCCGAATTATGGTAAATTCGTTGCCGAGCCCTTAGAGCGGGGTTACGGGGTTACTTTGGGCAATGCGCTCCGGCGCGTGCTTATTTCTTCTATTGAGGGTGCAGCCATAACTTCGGTTAAAATAGAAGGGGTTTCTCATGAATTTTCCACAATCGAAGGAGTTTTGGAAGACATTCCGGAAATAATTTTAAATATCAAGAATGTTGTGCTTCGGTCATATTCCAAGTCGCCCAAGAAAATAACTCTAAAAGTCGAAGGCGACAAGGAAGTAAAAGCTTCGGATATTACAACTGACGAGAGCATTGAAGTTATAAACCCGGACCTCCACATAGCAACACTTACTTCAAAGAAAGCCAAGCTTGAGATAGAAATGGAAGTTGGGCGCGGCAGGGGATTTGTCCTTGCGGAAAACAATAAAAGAGAAGATATGCCTATTGCAGTTATCCCGATAGATTCTATTTTTACACCCGTGAAACGCGTTACTTTTAAGGTTGAAAATACCAGGGTTGGAAAAAGAACCGATTACGATAAGCTCATCATCGAAATCTTTACGAACGCAAGCATTGAGCCCAAAGAAGCGCTAATTTATGCAGCCAAGGTTTTGAGCAAACACTTAGAGCTTTTCTTCACTCTTGGTGAGATTCCGGAAGAAGAGACGGAGGAGCTTACGCCGGAAGAAGTTTCTCTTTATGAGAAATTGAAAATTCCCATAACAGAGCTTGAATTATCAGTGCGCAGTGCAAACTGTCTTCGCGAGGCAAATATAAAAAGCTTAGCTGATTTGGTTGAGAAAACAGAAACTGAAATACTATCTTATAGAAACTTTGGCAAGAAGTCCCTTACTGAAGTAGTTAATCTGCTTAAAACAATGGGGCTTTCCCTCGGCGTTAAGGTAGACAGGAAAAAGTTGGAACTAGTATGAGACATAAAAAAAAGAGCCAAAAATTTTCAAGGCCGCGCGCGCAAAGAAAAGCGCTTAAGAAGTCGCTACTAAGATCACTTGTAATTTACGAACGGATTAAAACAAGCGAAGCAAAAGCGACAGAATTAAGCAGCTGGATAGACCGGCTTATTTCTTTGGCGAAAGAGCCAACGCTTGCAAATAAGCGGCTTGCATATGAGGTGCTTTGTGACCATCTTCTGGTTAAGAAACTATTTGATAATATTGCTCCGCGGTTTAAGGGGATAAATGGGGGATACAGCAGAGTCCTTAATTTAGGATACCGTAAGGGCGATGCCTGCAAAATTTCTCTTATAGAGCTGACCAGAATTGAAAAGAAAGAAAAGAAAGAAGTCCACAAGAAAGAAAAAGAAGAAAAGCACGTAGAGATAGAAAGGAAAGAAGAAAAGCACGCGCCTCTTAAAGAAAAGCCCAAAAAGACTATAATCGACGGCGTTAAAGGAATCTTTAAAAAAGAGAGAGATTCTCTTTAAGCGCAGACAATCACAGACAATCGCAGATAAAACAATCTGTGGTTTCTGTTTCTAAATCTGTGTAACAAAAATATAAAAAAAATGATTAGCTCGCGCGTTAAGCTTTTGAGCTCATCTTCTACCTTAAAAATAACTGCATTAACCAAGAAACTTAAAAAGGAAGGCAGGGATGTTGTTAACTTTGCGGCGGGCGAGCCTGATTTTGATACCCCGTCATTTATCAAGGAAAAAGCAAAACTAGCCATAGACCAAGGTTCTACAAAATATACCCCCTCAGCTGGTACCAACGAAATACGTCAAGCTATTTGCAACAAATTAAAAGAAGAAAATAATATTCCCTGCGAAGCCCCCAATATCATAGTTACTAGCGGTGCAAAATATGCCATTTTTGCTTCAATGGTTACTTTCCTCGATAAAGGCGACGAAGTTTTGGTTCCGGCGCCTTTTTGGGTAAGTTATCCTGAAATGGCAAAGCTTTGCGGCGCAAAAATAAAAATCATAAAAACTAAAGCGAAAGACGGTTTTAAGTTAAGCGCGGATTTATTAGCTCGTGCCATATCCAAGAAAACTAAACTGCTTGTATTAAATTATCCAAGCAATCCAACAGGTGTAACTTACAACGAAGGAGAATTAAAAGCGATTTATGATGTAGTAAAAGATAAAAATATAATAGTTTTAAGCGATGAAATATATGAGATACTTACTTATGATGGAGCGCGCCACGTAAGTTTTGCTTCAATAGGCGATGCTCATAAGTTTACAGTGACAATAAATGGTTTCTCAAAAAGCTTTTCTATGACCGGATGGCGCCTCGGTTATCTTGAGGCAGCTTCAAATTTTATAGAAGCGATTTCCAAGGTAATAGACCATACAACAAGCTGTGCATCTTCTGTATCCCAGGCAGCAGGGCTTGCGGCAATTCAGGATAAAAAATGGCCGCAAACTATGCGTGAAGAATTCGAAAAGCGGCGCAATATGCTTTTTGGCGGGTTGTCTACGTTAAAAAAGATTAAACCATTCAAACCAAACGGCACGTTTTATATGTTTTGTGACATAAAAAAGAGCGGCTTAAGCAGCGTAGAATTTTCTTCCAGTCTTTTGGACAAGCATCTTGTTTCGACCATACCCGCGGATAGTTTTGGTGCGGAAGGCTTCATCCGTTTAAGTTTTGCAACTTCAACCCAGGATATCGAAAAAGGTATAGCAAGAATAAAGGAATTTACTTCAAGCTTATAATATGGGTAATACTATCATAGAAAAAATATTGTCGGCGCACTCAAAGCATAAACTTGTCTCCGGGGAAGTCGGCATATGCTCGGTTGATTTTTGTTTTTCCCAGGATGGAACAACTGCCCTGGTTCTTGATGGTTTAAATCAATTTAAAAACATAAAATCACCAAAAAAATACGCAATGTTTATTGACCATTCTGCTCCTTCTCCAAGCATGGGTGTTTCAAGGGTTCATAGCAGAATGCGCGAATTTACCAAGTTAAATAAAAACCTATTTTTTGATGTGGGTTGCGGAATATCGCACCAACTGGTAATTGAAGAGGGCTTTGCCTATCCAGGCTCGCTTATATTGGGCGCTGATTCTCATACCTCAACAGCAGGCGCACTTTCTGCTGCAGCTTTTGGGGTTGGTTCAACTGACCTGGCAATTACCTTAGCTACCGGCAAAAACTGGTTTAAGGTTCCTTCTACATATAAGATTATCGTAAAAGGAAAAATTCCAAGAGGGGTATTTAGCAAGGACATAATCCTTCATATAATTCATAAACTAACCGCAAACGGCGCAACCTACAAGTCAGTTGAATTTTCCGGAGAAGTAATAGAGCGGCTTTCGATGGACGCGCGCTTTACTATAACTAATATGACAATCGAATTCGGGGCAAAATGCGGGCTTATGCTTGTTGATAAAAAGGCTGCAAGCTATCTTTCCTTATCAGGCGTTAAAAAGCACAAAGCCATTTATCCGGATAATGACTGCAAATATGAGAAGGTTTTAGAGTTTGATGTTTCTAAACTTTCTCCTTACGTGGCTAAACCACACACCGTAGACAACGGCGCAAACATAGAAGAGGTAGAAGGATTAAAGATTCATCAGGCTTATTTAGGTACGTGTACCAACGGCAGGCTTGAGGATTTAGAAATTGCAGCTAGAATATTAAAGGGGAGAAAGGTCAGCAAAGAAATAAAATTTCTGGTTGCTCCTGCCTCCGCAAAAATATTCCTCGAAGCTTTGCACAAAGGATATATTAAGACATTTCTTGAATCAGGAGCAATTGTGCTTCCTGCGGGCTGCGGTCCGTGCGTTGGAACGCATCAGGGAGTGCCTGCCGATGGAGAAATTGTACTTTCCAGTGCAAACAGGAATTTTAAGGGTAGAATGGGCAACCCGAATAGTTTTATCTATCTTGCTTCGCCGGCAACAATAGCCGCCAGCGCAATTTGCGGAAAAATTACCGATCCCCGTAAATATATCAAAAGATAGCAAAAAAATGACAAGAAACACACTGGTTTTAAAAAATGTTAATCGTAAATATGGCCTACTTTATTATTCCTATTTGTTTTTGTAATTTTTTAAAGAGGGAGGTGGCATGTTAAATATAAACAGTCTCTTTAAATTGACGATGGAGAAGCACGCTAGCGACCTTCATATTACGGTTGACAGTTCGCCGATAATAAGAATTGATGGAAAATTATACATTTTAAAAGATTTGCCCATTTTGCATACCGACGATACAAAAGCGCTTATTTATAGCATATTAAATGATGACCAAAAGGCTATTTTTGAAAAAGATAAAGAGCTTGATTTTTCCTTTTCGCTTCCTGATATGGATAGATTCAGGGTTAACATACACTATCAGAAAGGCAACGTCGAAGGCGCTTTCAGGCGTATCCCTCAGCATATACCAAAAATAGAAGAGCTGGGGCTTCCAACGGTGGTACATGATTTTTTAAGGAAACCAAACGGTTTGGTTCTTTTAACCGGGCCTACCGGAACAGGAAAGAGTACGACTCTTGCGGCAATGCTGGATATAATAAACAGCGAGAGGCAAGAGATGATTATTTGTATTGAAGATCCTATCGAATTTGTTCATACTAATAAAAAAAGCATAATAAAACAAAGAGAGGTTTATGCTGATACGCATTCATTTCCGGAAGCTTTGCGCCGCGCTTTAAGGCAGGATCCCAACGTAATTGTTGTCGGTGAAATGCGCGATTTAGAAACCATTGCAACAACGCTTACTGCCGCAGAAACCGGACACTTGGTATTTGCTACACTTCATACCCCGGATG
>JAQVOZ010000125.1 GCA_028702365.1 Candidatus Omnitrophota bacterium
CTTCCCGGAAACTCTCTCGATAATTTTTCCAAGCATGGAATACCCCGTATCTGAATAGTGATAAGTTGTTCCCGGTTTAAAAAAAGATAAGCGATTGCGGGCTTTAACGCCAACCAGTTCATCAAAAGTAAAAGTGTGATTGGCATCTTTCTTTTCCATATAATCAATGTAACTCTGGTTTACGTAAGGTTGGTTATGTGAAAATTCATTATCCGGGATATTGTTATTTGAAATATCAAATATGCCTGCGCGATGCATAAGAAGCATCCGGATTGTAATGTCTTTTTTATAAGGTACGTCGTAGTCGGCAGTATCGGGCAGATAGGGAATGCCCTTGCCTGGAATATTATCCGTAATTTTATCGTCGATATTAAGCGCGCCTCTTTGATTAAGCAGCATTATTCCCGCAGCAGTGAATGTTTTGGTTACGCTGGCGATACGAAAATGATAAGCATTGGTCATATTGTCGGCCATGTCCGTTGCGATAAAATAATTGCCCCTTGGTGAAAGTATCTGCATGCAAAGCCCGCCAATAAAATTAGGCTTATTGCTTTTATATGCCTGCCATTCGTTTTTCAAAATTTCTGAAAACTCCGGCTTAATAGAACCGGAGATAATTTCTGCATCTGTAACATGAATCAGGAATGATTCTTCTTTTGCGGGTGGAGTATTTTTTTCCCACTGCCGTATATATTTAAAAGAAATGACCGTCTCCCCGGCTTTAAGCGCTTTAAAAACCCAAACCTGCCTGCCACCTGCGCCAATGCGGTTTAGTTTATCTGCTACATAGCCTGAACTTATCAGCTTAAACCTATTTTCATCCAAAGGCTTCGCTAATTGCCACTCATAGCCAGTAGTGGCATTAGCTTCCAGGGTAATTGTAAAATCCTGCCCTGCTTCTACTTTGATTGTTTTATCCTGCGTTAAATTTTCGGCAATAGAAAATGAAACCAAACAAAGAAATATTAAAACGGAAAGAATGACTTTTTTCATAAATATTTTTCAACCTCTTCTGTAATTATGAATAAGAATAAATCCAAGCCCAAATCATTCTAATACAGGAATTGGTTAGAAGCAAAAGATTTATGTTTTTGGATTATTCAATGCATAAAAGCCGATTAGCTTTCCGGCTGGTTCCTCCACAAAAACCTTGAGCCGGCTTAGATTCTGCGCTAAACTTAGGTTATGAAAACAGGAAAATCTAATTCGCTTTTCACTATAGGCCATTCAACTCATACCACAGAACAGTTTATTTCCCTGCTTAAAGCGCATGGAATAAAACAGCTTATAGATATCAGAACTATTCCAAAATCGCGTCATAATCCGCAATTCAATAAAGATGAACTTGCAAAATCCATACGTAATTCAGGTATCGGATATAGACATATGAAAAATCTAGGTGGCCTGCGCCGCTCAAAAGCAGATTCAATAAATCTCGGATGGATTAATTTATCTTTTCGCGGATTTGCGGATTATATGGCAACGGAAGAATTTACCCAAGCGCTAAATTCACTGGCAAATCTCGCAAAAAATAAAAGGGCCGCTATCATGTGCGCTGAAGCTCTTCCCTGGCGTTGCCACCGCTCTCTTGTAGCTGATGCATTAACCAAGAAAAAATGGAAAGTCTTTCATATTATGAGCAGAAAAACCGCTTCACTTCATAAAGTAACGCCGTTTCTTCGTATTAAAAAAGGCAGGATTACATACCCGCAGGCTTAGGAACCTTCCGCTTAATCCATTCCATAATCAACGGCACAACAAAAGCTATCTCTTCCTCGCTTAATTGTTTATTTTAAGAAACAGGCCAAGGCTTAAAAGATTCTTTTAAAGCCAAATTAAAAGCGGCGGCACCGGAGAAAATCGCTTATTTTAGATAAAATTTTAATAGCGCCTATTCTTTTACTCCTAAAGCCTTTAGCGTTTTAGTCGCTTTAAAATGTTTGTTTTTTATCGCAAGCATCAAGGCGGTGTTTCCGGAAGCATCTTTAAAATTTACATCGGCGCCTTTCTTAATCAAATCCTCTATAATATCGCTGTCGCCGGAAATTGCGGCAAACATTAAGGCAGTACGTCCTTTATTATCTTTTAAATTTACATCGGCATTCTCTTCAACTAAAACTTCCGACACAAAAACATATCCTTTCTCTGCTGCATACATCAAAGCAGTCATTCCGTTGTTTGCTTGAGCATTAATATTGGCGCCCTTAGACAATAAGTATTTGGCCGCATCAGCGCGGCACTTACGCGCAGCAAGCATAAGGGCGGTAGTACCGTTATCTTTTTTTGCGTTGATATCAGCGCCTTTCTCAACTAAATATTGAATCATACCAGCGTGCCCGCCCCAAACCGCAATCATCAGAAGTGTCCTGCCCTCGTTATCCCTTATGTTTAAATCAGCATCACTCTTTATAAGGCTCTTTACTACGGGGACATCGCCATCGCCTACGGCAGTAAACAAGTCTTTTTTAAAAGTTTTGGCGAAAACGCAGGGAAAATTAAATAGGCTTAAAAGAAAAACAGCGAGAACAAAAATTTTTACGGTTTTCATGAAGGTTGTTTGTTTTATCGATTTATTATAGCAAAAAATATGGAATAAGTAAGGATTAAGAAATTAAATATGTTATGCTCAGGAGATACTTGCTGATTTAGCCGAACTTCAATTAAAATCGGGGGATTTTTTTCTTTTGGCAGCCCTAGCAGGGTAAAAGATAGAACTACCTCTTTTTACCCTGATATTCGCTGTTTTTTTAGCTTTGATTTAGAAGAACGGAATAATTATGCTGGCAAGATATACTCTAACTGACTTAGCTGAACTTGATTGTAAAGGTTGTTAGGTTATTAAGTTGATAGGTTAGAAAAAACAAAGCCTCGCAGTGTGGGGTTTTGGTTTCGAATAATTATGGCAGCTGCTGAAATTATTTGATTCGTAACTGGCTACAATATATTGAGCTGGATAGAACGTCTTGTTCATTGCTCAAAAGCTTTATGCACGTCTTATGCTGCTGAAATTCGACGAATCCACACATCGGATGATTCTCTAGCAAAATAAGAAAAACCACCAAGATAGTAATTCACCTTATCATTCAATGGATAAATTTTATTTTTTAGATTCTTTCTAAAAGCATCTGCCACTTTAACCACCGATTCATCATCGTCCCCAACAATAAAAAGGTTAATTTTATCTTGTATAATTTCATTTAATAACGCAAATATCGTATTGTCTTTACCGCTATTCCCTATCACCAATATATGCTCAATGTTTAATTCTTGGTTTAGAAACGATGCAACCTGATCAGAATTTACATATTTATAGCTCCCAAGAGGAGCAGCTAATGCAGGAAATGTGGCAACCCCAGCAATGTTCGAGTCTAAATTTAAATCGGTAGAATTTTTGATATTTTCTAATACTTTATCAACTGAAGTTATTTTTCCATGGATAACGTTATCGATATTGGCTATTTCAGAACTGCCGTTTACAATATAAGACCAGTTAACAGATCCATGGATTTTAAGATAATTAAAAATCTTTCCGTCGCCAGAAAAATTTAAATAGTCATCAAAACATTTAAAATAATGATTATAAAGAAGCTCAAATGTAGCATCCAATATTGTATCATAGTTAGTGGTTATAAAATTCAATTTCGAATAGCGCGTCCGCACTAGTTTGTTCAATAAGCGTGCATAATTATTGCCTAATTTAGACCTTAGAAATTTATTGCTGATCTCGGAAAACAATTCCTTTAAATAGAATGGCAACGCAATATATTTTCTTTTTTCAGAATCAAATTGCGAATCTCCAAGGTTTGCTAAATAGTCCTCTAAAGCTATATCTTTTTTTAACTCATACCCCACGCTACTAGCTAAAACATGCTTGTTTAAAAGATTTTCTTTAAAATGATTGGTTGCGAAAATTTGCTTTCTTGGTTGATACATAGTATCCCAAGTAAAAATATGTCTAGTTAAAGGTGGCCAGTATTCTATGTCAATTGATGATTTTGTTTCATCAACACAGTCAAAAGATGCACCCGCGCCTAAAATTATCAATAAATCACCCAATTCTTACCCCCCAACTTTACGAATATTACATTTCAACCAAAATACTTTAATGCTTACTAAAATTCAGATATGCTCCGTTATAGTATATTTTGTATTTTCCGTCAAGAGTATTTTGATATCGAAACTCTAAGGTGATTTTCCGCCAAAGACTGACCCGCCTAAATTGTTTTTAATTGGTGACGAGGAACAGGTTTGTTTTCGATAGAAAACAGCCCCAACCGGATTTCACTCGTCCACTTTGGGGACTCGTGGTATCGCATAAAGAAAATTCCTATATTCTAGCGATAAGAACCGGGATACTTCGTATGCGGGATTAAATCGGAAGGAGACAACCCAAAAAAAATACCCCGAATAAACCGGGGTATTTTTTTTGGCAGCCCCAACCGGATTTGAACCGGTGTGTTCAGCTTGAGAAGCTGACATCCTAGGCCAAGCTAGACGATGGGGCCAAGTCTTTAATTTTTAATCTGCAATATGTGCTTTAAAGCCAGGTTTTCTTTTTGAAATATTGAAGCATGTAGATAGCAATTGTAAGCATCAAAATAACAGCTATAGGAAAGCCCCAGGCTCTTTCAAGACCGGGAATATATCTGAAGTTCATTCCAAATATTCCGGTAACAAAAGTAAGAGGCATAAATATAGTTGCAATAACGGTTAAAACTTTCATTACTTCGTTTAATTTATTACTTAAGCTGGAAAGATAAGCTTCAACCATGCCGGTAAGCATTTCTCGAAACATTTCCATTGAATCTGCAACCTGTATAACGTGGTCGTAAATATCCCTAAAGTAAATTCTTGTCGAATCTTTTATAAGCTGTGAATCAGTCCTTTCAAGGGACCGGAGTAATTCTTTTAGAGGAAAAATGATTTTGCGCAGGAAAATTATTTCCCTCTTTAGGTGGTAAATTTCCTTAAGCACCAGCTGGTCCGGACGGGTTATAATTTCTTCCTCAAGGAATTCTATTTTTTCTCCG
>JAQVOZ010000126.1 GCA_028702365.1 Candidatus Omnitrophota bacterium
ATCAGAATTGTACCAAAAATCAAAACCATCGGCTTGCTCCCATGCATTTTCTTTCTCGGAAACTAATAAAGCAGGGCTAATTTTTACATCAAAGGTCCAGCGTTCTCCGCTATCCCAAACATGAAAAAAAGTTGACCCGAATTTTTCAGCGGTAACAATCAACCTTGATGAACCAAGCTTTTTAACGGAAACAATATCGGGAGAAACCGCCATAAACCGCGTTATATTTTTACCTTCGATTATAAAAAAGTTCCCGAAATATAATTGGACGGTTAAAGGAAAAGAATCTTTGAATTTTTGATCCAAAGATATGGTATATTTCGGTTTATTCTTTTCTGAAGGCTGTTTGCTCTTAAGCATTAACTTCTTAGCTGTGGAGGGTTTCTGAATTTGCTTTTCAACCGCTTGTACAGATTTTTTTTCTTTTGGAGGCTTATCTGACAATATGCTTATCTTTTTTTTGGGTTTTGTTTTTAACTTATTCTGCAGCAATTGTGGACTGGCGGATATTTTTTTCTGTAATACTTTGGGCGGAATGACTTCTGGGCTGCGAAAAGGCTTTTTATCAGTTCCTTGAATTGCAGAAATGTATTCCTGCGGTTGCGGGTTATAAGGCTGCACAATGGCTGCAAGCTTAAAATAATGCAAGGCATCATTTTTTAAGCCTCTTCTATAGCTTTTTTTCCCTAATTCCATGAGATATGAAAAAGATAGAGATTCACAGAATACAGGAAAACAAGCGCAAGGCAGGAAAAGAATTATTATAAAAATTGAGGTTATCCTGGACACTAATCTCGGACTGCGAGGATGCTTAATTCTCCGGTTGGTAATACGGAAAAATCAATCTCTTTAACCGCAGCTTCCCCTCCTTCTAGGTCGAATGTAATTACCATTGTATATTTGCCTTCGGAAATTTTCTCCGGTGCTTTAACGATAACTTTTGTTTTATCTTGCGGTAAAAGATATAGCTCGTTAATCTGCCCTCTATCTTCAACCATTTCGTTGGAATTAATAATATAATACGTTCCTTGCACATGGAGAAAAGTATTGCCCTTATTTACAAATATACCTCTGAATGATTTTAAATCCGTGGTAATTTCATTAAATTCGCCCTTTTTTTGCAGGTTCTGCGGTTCAATAAATATGATAGAGCCCACTCTACCTAAAATATCTATACCCTCACCTTTATCGTTTAAAGTTCTGCCTATAGCAGTCTCAAAGAAAATAACTCCGCAATGCACCCTTTCAATATTTTCCTGAGGCTGTAAAACAAAATTTACGATCCGATGCTCGTAAGGCTTAAGAGCAAATTCAGTTTCAGATATTGTCAGCCATGAAGAAAGAGAAAAACTTGAAGTTCCCAAAGCCAAGAATTCTTTACTTCCGTCAAACGGCTCTACATAAATAAAATCTTCAGCGTAAACCTTTACACGCACGTCTTTGTCGCTATTGTTATCTACGGTAATAGCGCCGCTATAAGCCTTTCCTTTGTCTAACTGGATATCGATTTTAGGATTATCAATCGTTAAGGAAAAAACGGAAAAGGGCAACAACAACGTTAATACACAAAAGAATAAAACTTTTGCGCAATACGCTGCTGTTACCCTGAATTTACTAAATCTAAAAAATTCCGCTCTTATCATTTTCTTATTTAAGCACTACTGAAAAAGTTACTGTGCCGGTATACGTTCCTGCTGGCTTACTGGTTGTTATCGGTAATGCGCCTGTAGGTTCGCCGGCTGCTCCCGTAGAAAGTCCGTAATAGGATCTTATAATCCTGCTCTCGCCGGAATTTCCGTTGTAAATAACTTTGTTTGTGCCGTATGACAATGATGCTGACCCTAAACTATCCCCTGCCGGCATAGCCCCTTGCGCTATTCCGCCGATAGTATCTGCGGTTATATAATCAGGCGTCATAATCAAATGGTTGTTTAAATCGTTTCCGCCGGTTGAAACTACACCGTTATTAGTCTGCTGAACGGTATATGCCCTGCCGGAAGTGGCTGGCAGAAGAAAAACCGTAAAGTAATCAGATGCCACCCAGATACTATTGGTAGTATCAAACGTCAACGTACCATAATCAAGGGAAGTTGCATCGGCTGAACCCGGGCCATAAGGATCCGCCCCTGCTGGAGCTGACCTTATCCAATAGCTTAGTTCGAGCGTTGAAGGCACTACTGCCCTAACTGTAACGTCAGCTGTTGAAGCAGCGTAGGCTAAGCCGTTTAGGCTAATTAAACACACAAAAAGCAAAATATACATGAAACGCTTCATCTCTTCCACCTCCTTTTTTCCAGTTAATAAATATTTATTTTTCTACAAGCGCGTAACTAATCTTTGCGAAATAGTCTCCGGCCTTGACATTTCTTGGCGCCTCTATCCGATAGCGTAAAATAAAATTTGACGGGCTGCCTTCCGGGTCAGAAATAAAAACAGTGGTATCGCCTAAACGTACTGTATCAAGTTGCGTTATGCTTACCTGGCCGGGCATATCTTTAACGCTTTCGCCTTTTATTTTAAAAGAATCCAAGGATATGATGTCCCCCTTTTCATTGGCAAGCGGCGATACAATCTTTTGAATCACGGCATACGGCCTGCGTAAATTGGATTTGATGTTTACAGCAACTTCTTTTTCTACGGCTACCCCGGGTTGTATATTCTGAAAAAATAAACCGGAACCTACCTGCGGGGAAACTTCAATGTCGAATATAGGGGCTAATTCAAATTGCAATTCTGCCGGAAATTGCTTTATAACAGCTCCTTGAGACTCAATAATATAAGTAAGCCTTGCCTTAAAATTCCCGCCGGGAAGGTCTTTAATGGTTTCTTTATCAATATGATAATTTATCACTATATCGTCGGCCTCTCCGCGCCTGCCTGACATATATAACTGTGTTGGTTTTTGTGACAATGCATTAGGAGCAGAAATCAAAGATTCACCTTTTTGGCTAGTTGCACTAAAATAAATTTTTTCTAACGGGAATATTTCCCCTTTTTCATTATGGAATGGTTCATTTATTTGCTGTGTAATTTGAAATTGCTGGCCCAGGTCTTTGTCCGATTTTATTTCTATCGAACCATCACTTCCGCCAGAACGAGAATTAAAACGCAAAGTATGCGCGCTGTGCGAAGAAGTATTTATGGTGAAATTTACTTTTCTCTCCACGGAAATATAACAATTCAGAAATGCGTTTTGTTCGGATACGCTACCTTCTACGGGCGTTAAAGTATAAAAAATCTTGCTGAAAAAATTTCCTGAGGCATCAATGTCAGAAGGGTTAATCTGGTAAACGACGACGAAAGTATCCCCGTCTCCTTGCGGCGAAGAAGCATAAAGCACCCTGTCAAAACTATCCAGCTGCGCAGGAGTAGTTTGGTAGAGGGTGCCACGGGTATTTGAACCGCTTAAGGCGTAAAACGAAACAGCATTACGTCCCAGGATATCGCCTTGGTCATTACGAAAATCTCCCAAAAGTTTTTGCCGCAATTCATAACGCTTATTTTGGTCGGAATTGATACGCAGCCGTACCTCAACATTGACCGGTTCAGACTGAACTCTCGGAAAACGTATACTGCTTGAACCGTCAACCGGAATGGCATTTATGGAAAATTCTGCATATGCGCCCGGCAATGTGAAAAAATTGACAGCTAATAAAAGAAAAAGGAAAGTATCTATTAAAAAATAGCCTTTCCTTTGACCGCGTGGCTTAATCATGGTGTATTTACCTACCTCCAAAACGGCTAACTATAGCATGGATTTTATATTCTTTCAAGCAATAATTTGGTAGGCTTTTTCCGAGCTTTTCTATTGGCTTTTACAGCTTCACCGCTTGGCCACGCTATTTATCTAACATCTGAAGGTCTGACCCCGTTATCCTGATAGCTGTCTCCAGAATTCAAAATTCGGAGCATCTAGCGAGGGATTAAATTTTTGTAAATATATACACCATCCCCTTGGAACCTCTATTATCTTCAAACGCAATCCACAATAAATCATAAGTGCCTGCATCAACCCCACTTAAAAATTCTCCTGCACAGTTTTTTAGCATAAAATAAGCAGCGTGAGCAGCCCCTCCAAAAAAAGCATTTGGGTCTTTGGGATTTTCTATAACTTCCATTGGTTTACAAACATTATATTCCGCATCAGGCACAGTAATTGCAAATTTACGTTGCAATGCTTGAGCGATTGCCAAAACTAAGTCACCGGCAGTTTCGGAGCTGGACAACGCAAATTGACGGAATACATGCATCTTCACCGGAACGCCCCGTAATTGCCCGGAATATAATTGCAATCTATATAAAAATGATACATTAAGCGCGCTGTTAATTGTTTGGGGATTTTGTTTCTTAACAGCGCTGTATGGATTATTCCTTTGGGAAGGTATGAACTGAAACGTATCTATAATTTCCTTTATATTGCTTTCCAATCCAGCATCGATAAAATATCTGATAATATACTTTAATCCATTATTAGCTACAGATACTATTCCGAATAAACTTGTAGAACCTAGATTGTCAGTATATTGAAATTCTCCCCACACGGTATTTCTTTCGCCGGCGATATTTTTACCCAGCAATACCGGGGAAGCTTTCACATTCATGCTAGAAATCGTCTCTCCCAACCATTTAAGCATAGAATGTTCCTCGTGTTCTTTAGAGTAAGAGGTTTTTTGATTTATTTCCTTAATCGAAATGCGCAATTTAATGTCGCGGTTATCTTTTTTATTTTCTAATAAAATATCATTGTTATTGCGAAGAAAATCGAATAATTTTTTTTCCTTTTTCCAACCTTCCGGTAAATCTATGGAAAATCCGTATTTTTTGTTACGATATCTGAGCCCTTTAACCCCGAAATGATTGTCGCAATTGCTATTGTTAGTTTCTTCAGTTAATTTAGTTTCGGTTTTTTCTTGTATATAGTTAAAGCGCGAACCGCCGCAAGCGGCACACTGGATAGCTGCT
>JAQVOZ010000005.1 GCA_028702365.1 Candidatus Omnitrophota bacterium
CATTTGGCTCAGCGTGAAACCTGCGGTCTAAGGGATTTGCATATTCCCTTGAGCAAGACGGGCACATTTTAAAATGCCTCATCGTTGTTTCCTTCCTGTCATACGGAATATCTTCAATTATGCTAAAACGCGGCCCACAATTAGTACAGTTTATAAAAGGGTACAAATAGCGCGGGTTTGACTTATCAAAGAGTTCATTAAGACAATCTTTGCATATCGCAATATCTGCTGGAAAAGAAGCAATTTTATTTTCTTTGCGGCGGCTTTCTATTATGCTGAATTTTTTCTCTCCGGTTAAAGGAATATTTTCCTTTCTTATCTTATTTATGCTGCTGATTTTGGGAGCTGTCACCTTAAGTTCATTCATGAAACCTTTTATTCTGCCGCTATCGCCTTCCAGCTCGACAGTTACGCCGCTTGAATCATTAAACACGCATCCGCCTAAATTAAATTTCTTAGAAAGCCTAAATACATGGGGACGGAAACCCACCCCCTGGACAATTCCTCTTATATGAAGTTTTATTCGTTGCCTCATTTTATTTATTTTTTTGCACAGATGGCCGCAGATGATTTTACCTGAAATTATCCGCTTCCCCGCCACTTTGATATTTTTATTTAGACGGGCCTGCGCTTACACGATTTCCACATCAAGAATGCGGTCTAAACTAATGCGGATATTTTTGCCTTGCTTGCTTTCATACCATAAAAAAAAGAATCTGTTTTCCTGGGAAAGATTAAGCGGTTTTATCGTATCGCTTTCCATTATATTTTGATAGGAAAGGTATCTTGCTTTAAGCGTTACTTTATCTTCAATTGCTTTTCTAACCAGATAAATTTTCGACTCTGTTCTGGCTCTAAAAATTTCATTATTTAAACCATAAAGCGATATGAAGTCTTCCAGATTATCCAAACTGCTCTCCCGCAATATGTCCCTTAATCTGAAAAATACTTCCGAGGCGACATAAGCGTCATCCATAGCGCGGTGCAACTTACCTGAATGTTCTATGTTAAAAAACGAAACGATTTCACCAAGGTTATATCGCGGCAGCCGTAAAGTTTTTCTCGCCATACCCAGTATATCTATAGCGGGGATTTCCATGGGTTGCCTATTCATTTGTTTTAACCCGTGATTTATAAAACCCAAATCAAAATCAATATTATATGCAAAAATCACGGAATCTTTTAAAAAGTTGGTAAATTTATCTATCACGTCTTCGAAATAAGGTGCACCGCGTAAATCCTCATCACAAATTTTATGTATTTTAAAAGCTTCAACGGGCATAGCTTTTTTGGGATTTACCAAAGTATGAAATTTATCTATAGTCTCACGCGCTTTTATCTTAAGCGCGCCTATCTCGCAGATAGAATCCCCCGCCAAAACATCAAGGCCGGTTGTTTCTAAATCGAAAAATACAAGATTAAAATCTTCTATGTTTTTTTTTAGATCCATATTCTTTTGTGGTTAATTTACAATTTTTACTACTATCTCTCTTTCGCGATTACGCGTATCAAAGTCAATTAAAACAACCTGCTGCCAGGTGCCCAAATCAAGTTTCCCATCAGTTACGGAGACAAAAAAATTAGTTTTTATAAATGAACTGCGCAGATGCGAATGGCCATTACAATCGCCCCAGGTAAGATTGTGAGCATAATTGCTGCTAAAGGGTATAATTTTTTCAAAAATTTCTTTTAAATCTTTGGCTAATCCAGGCTCATATTCCATAGTTGTTATCGCAGCGGTTTAACCAATGACCGAAACGAACATTACGGCATCTTTTAGGTTTTCTTCCTCCAGAATTTTCGTAAGCTGCGGTGTGATATCAATTATATCAGCGCTTCCCTTGGTGCTTACCTTTATATATTTAGTAACCATAGGCGCTACTTTATGAAACTGCCCGGTAAGCACTCCCTGTCTGTTGTAAGTATTACTATTTTATCCTCTGAATGCGCGGCAAGAAGCATTCCGTTCGATTCAACTCCGCGTAGCATTTTAGGTTCGAGGTTTACTACTATAATTGCAGATTTTCCGATTAATTCCTCTGGCGTATAGAAGTTTCTTATCCCGGCTACTATTTGGGTAGTTTTTTCTCCCAAATCTACTTTTATCACATAAAGCTTGTCCGCATTTGGATGAACTGTTACTTCCAAAATTTTACCGACTTTTAATTCCAACTTTGAGAAATCCTCGAACGTTGCCATGCTCTCCTCCTTTTTGATAAATCTGGCTAATCTGCCGGTAAATGGGCTACCGGCAGAAACAGAAAATGCCCTTATGGAACACCCCACGGGTAAGGCCCGTGGTACCTGGATGAATCCTCCTGCGCCCTTAGAATAGATTGTAAAAACACTGACGGGCTTCGGCGGATTATCCGCCTCTCTTGTTTCGAGGGGCTTTGCCCATTTAGTGACATCCGCCAAAGCAATTGAGCTTTCTTCGCATTCATCCATGGATAAAGCCCGTGGCATCTAGCGTAGGCGGATAATATATGCCGATTGAATAGGGGATATTCTAACAATGAGAGGCGCTAAAGTAAATAGATTATTTTGACGTTTATTTCTCTATTTGAATTTTTTTATGAATTCTA
Source organism: Candidatus Omnitrophota bacterium (assembly GCA_028702365.1). Taxonomy (GTDB): domain Bacteria; phylum Omnitrophota; class Gorgyraeia; order Duberdicusellales; family 4484-171; genus JAJYOP01. The sequence continues at coordinate 2,586 of JAQVOZ010000005.1, forward strand.
TTTTTTCGATAGCCTGCGGCGGCGCGGTTTTAATTGCCAAGTCATCCAGATAAATATCGGCCATACTTGGCTCAATATTAAATTCATAGCTATCTGTGTCATCGGGAGATGCTATCTTCTTAAAATTACCAGAAAGTATGTTGTCTTTATACATCAAAACTTCGGGTTTCACTGAATTTTTTATATAAACTCTCACGCCTAGAGGAATATTAATATGTGGAAAGCCGTATTTTTTAAAATTGAGCTCCGGGCCGGGCATAAAAACAGAGAAACTTAATTGCTTTTTTTTCTCATCAAAAGAAAAAGCCATTGAATCTTTCAAATCTTCCTTAATTTCATCCATAATTTTGCGCATCCGGATATTCTTGCTGTGATAAAAAGTTAAGAGCAGATGGTTAAAAGCTTCCTTGTCTTTTTGCTTCTTTAGATAGTATTTTGAAAGGTACAAATAATTACGGTAATATGAGGGGTAAAGCTCAATTGCTTTTTGAATTTCCTCTTTAGCGCCTGTTTTATTTATTTGCGCATAGAACCATCCCAATTTTAAATGATATTCAAAATTAATGGGATTAAGGTTTATGGCTTTTATGTATAAATTTTCGATTTCTTTTTTCTTAATGTCGCTGGCGCCACTTAAATCTTCATTGAGTAAACCGAAAAGCAAATCTGCCTTTAAGGCCAGGAATTCGGCATTAAGTTTATCCAGCTTTATGGCCTGCGATACCAAGGCATTGGCAACGTTGTAATAATTTATCCTTTCTGTTTTTACTGCCGGCAGTTTCATATTCGATATTTTTTCATAAATAATATATGCTTTTAAATTAAAAATGATAATTCCGGCTAACGCGGCTACAATCACTGAAACAAAAATCAAGAACAAACTATTGATATTTTTTTCTTTCATGCCAATAGTGATTTATTCATCTTCCGGTGACCCGGGGGGATAAAAATGTGTCGATGCACATTTATAGGTTAACCCCAAAAGAAACCAAAATAAAAGCGAAACTGCAGGAATATGAAAATTAAAGTCAACAAAACTATGCATAGAAACTGCAAGTATTCCGCAAAATCCCCCTATAACTATACTTTTCGCAAAAGAATCGTGCCTCTTATTTAGTTTCGTCAGAATCCCCCTGAAAAGGTTTAAGAAAAAAACCGATAATAACGCTGCACAAATTAGGCCGGCCTCAACTATAAACTGCAGATAATCGTTATGTAAGTAATCATAATAAATAGCAATTTGCCTGGCTTTTTGATACAGGCTAAAAGCATATTTAAAATTGCCCAAGCCGATTCCAAAAAGAGGAAAATCTTTTACCATATTAAGGGAATCAGACACTACAGACCATCTACTCGCTAAACCCTGCCTTAGAATACTCATCCTGTGCTGTATCGGGCCAAAGCCCGCCATAGACACCAATACGAAACCAAAGATAATTACTGCGGCAATTATCCAGCATTGATTGCCGTGTAATTTTTCTTTCATTAGAAGAAAGGACATAAAAAATAAAGATATCAATAAACTTATCGATCCGCCACGCGATAGGGAAAGAAAAACCGCAGAACAAATTATTGCAGCAATAAAGGTAAATATTATTTTTTTGTTTTTGTTCTTGCAGTATAACGCATACGCTATTGAAAGAGGGGCAATCATTATCATATATGCGGCGAAATGATTCCTGTTTCCGAATGTGCTGAAGGCGCGCGAGATTTGCTTCTGTAAAATAAAGTATTTTGTGATAACTCCATAGAAAGACAATAAAAGCCCCAGAAAAATAAGAATTAGTATTACCCTTTCAAACTGTCCTTTTTTTTCAAAAACATTTAAAACACACAAGAAAATTAAAAAGAAAGAAATAAATCTTATCAATCCTTCTATGGTTGCAATGGGAGAAAAAGATAATTGAGAAAAACCAAAAGCACTAAAAAAAAGACTATATTGGTGTTTTAGCGCGTAGGTATGAGGGGAAATTATTCTTAAAAGAAAATTTGGCATGTATATTATCTGAAACAGAATAAGCAATAAGAAAACCGTCACAAGGCTTATTTTTTCAGGATAAATAAGTTTGTAATTAGAAACTTTTGCGTTAAATACCAGCAATAAAAAACTGCATAGAGAAATTAACTCGGCAACGGAAAGCGGAATTTGCCCGACTGAACCGTAAAAAAGCGGGCTGAAAATTATGAGGAAAATTAGAAGACATTCTGCAATCTTCACACTATTTTGTTGCTGTTGGATAGGAATAATGGTAATAATAATAGCGGTCTTTATCCATGTTCGTATTATTTAAAAGCGCTCCTATTAATTTTACTCGCGTATCCATAACCTTCCTGGCTTCTAATATATATCTTATTTGAGTGTGCCCTGCTTTTATGACAAAAACCACACCGTCGCATTTATCGCCCAAAATCAAAGCCTCGGATACATTTAATATCGGCGTTGAATCGATTATTATTCTTTTATATTTTTTCTCTAGTTCGCGCAGGATTAAAGATAACCTTTCAGAGCTAAGTAATTCTGTAGGATTTGGGGTATAAGGGCCTGCTGAAAGCATCGCTAAATTAGGAACCGGTGTAACATTTATCGCTTCTTCCATTGAACACATACCGGTCAATAAAGTGCTTAGACCGTTTTTTGGCTTTAGTCCAAAAATTTGATGCAAATTACCCTTACGCATATCAGCGTCTATCAGCAAAGTCGGCTCTTTTGCCTGAGCGAATATTATGGCAAGGTTTGAAGCAACAAAACTTTTACCTTCTACCGGAACAGAACTGGTAATTACAACTGTCCGTAAAGGCTTATCCTGGGGAAAAGAAAAAAGGAGAGAAACTTTAAGATTCCTGAATGATTCCGCGATTCTTGAGCGGGGTTCTGAGAAAGAAATTAAATTGATATTTTTGTTTTTTGCCCCGCTGCCTTTTGCTGACGGGATATAGCCCAGAAACGGAAGCTTTATAAAAAATTCTACTTCGTCAGAAGTTTTTAGGGTAGAATCTATTTTTTCTAAAAAGAAGGCCAAGAATGACCCTAAGACTAAGCCGAGAATAACGCTCAATGGTATGTCTCTGTTTGGCTGGGGCTTCACGGGATTTTTTGGTTCTTGCGCTGGGTCAAGCACTCTTATATTTGAAAGCGTCAATTCCTTGGAAACATCTAATTCCTTCGCGCGCTTTAAAAAATCTTCATACAAGGATTGATACGTATCTACTTTTCTTTTAAGAAGACTATATTCTGACATCTTTTCTTGCAAGGCCAGTTTCTTGTTGGTCTCTTCACCCATTCTACTCTCTACGGACGCTAATTGTGTCGCGATGGAAATCATCTTGGGATGTTTTTCTTTATATCTTTGCGAGGCATCTGCTATTTCTTTTTCTAGTTGCGCTTTTTGCGCTTTCAAATTTTCTATTAGAGAATCAGTTTTTGTTTCGATATCAGGGATAGTAACTATCCGATTATCTCTTATAAAATTATTCAGTTGCTTTTCCGAATCATTTAATTTTTCAAGTGTATCAGTTAACTGGCTCTCTAAAAAAGTTATGCCATATTTGGCAGTTCCAACCTTTCTTTCAATGTCCTGATGAATAAATTCTCTTATCCACACATTTGCAATCGCCGTAATTTGTATGGGATTTTTGCCTTCTACATAAAGCACTGCAGTGGATCCCTGACGGGCAGGTTCAATTTTTACCATAGAAAGTAGCTTAGCCGCGGGATCTTTTGAATTCATGAACTCCGGATCGCGGTCTAGCCCCAAGACTTTAATAACGCGGTCTGCCAAAGAATGCGACAGTGCAATATTAAGCTGGGTCTGGTAATAATCTTTGCCGGTACTTCTTTCTTCGTAAACTTCTTCGATTTTACCTGCAATCCTTGGCTTCTCCATTTCCACAACAATTGTGGATTGCACCCTATATACTTTAGGCGAAGAAAAATCATAAAATATAACGGTTCCTGCGATAACTAACGTAACCGCGAATATAAGCATAAAATGCTTGCGCAGCAAATCAAAATAATCTTTTGCCGTTAATTCTTTTACCTCGGGTGGTGGTATCATATTTAATAAAAGTTAATAACTCTCGATATTTTTAGAAATTATTATTAAAAAAACGATTCGGGGACGGAAATTATATCTCCTTCTTTTAAGATTATATCTCTTCGCTTGTCTCCAGTCTGTAATATGTTCGCTACCGGCACATTAAAAATTTCTTTCTTTCCTTCTTTTGTCTCGCGTATTACTTTAACAGCATTTTGGCTGGCGATATCGGTAAAGCCTCCGGCCAAAGCTATCGCATCTACGACACTAAGGTTTTTTGTAAAAGTATAATTTCCAGGTTTTCTCACCTGGCCCAAAACAGAGATTGCACCGTATTTCGCAACGATAATCCTGTCTAAAGATTCAAGTATAAAATCTTTGCCCTGGGTATAAAAATCTATAGTGTATTGCTTTTCTTCTTTGCCTATTTTTCTTATCACTTTGATGTTCGATAAATTTGCATCGGGTTCTGCTCCGCCGGCCAGAGCGACGGCATCAAGCAAAGTCACAGTCCCTTTCAATTCATATCTTCCTTCTCCTTTAACGGCGCCGACAATAAAAAACTTTGAATACTCTTTTACAAAAATGCTCACCTGCGGGTTTACGAAATAATCTTTTTTAAGAATGGCCTCGATTTTGTTGATTGCCTCTCTTATTGTCATGTTTACAATTTCAATCTCGCCCACAAAAGGATAAATTATCTTTCCCTCTTCGGACACTTTAACTGTTTTTGTTAAGTCTGACTCGCCATATACCGCAACTTCCAATGTGTCCCCGGCTTTTATACGGTAGGAGGAATCAGCCTCGTCCAAAGCTATAGCTTGCCCAAAAACCTCTCTGCCCCCGAAGAAGGGCCCGGGAATAAAAATGCCGGCAGAAAAAATTATTAGCAAAAATAATCTTAACATTAGAATTCAGAAATTACGCTCATTTCAATCCTATTATTTCTATAATCTTTTTCTTGTTCTTTAGAGCTCCTGTTTTCAAAAACATAACCTAAGCCAAACATAAGCCATTCTTTGAATTTATATTCCGGCCTAAACGACACTTGCCAATAATTATCTTTAGTCTGCAAATCAGAACCTCTCTGCCAAAAACCGACACTGCTTTTTAGCATTAATTTCTTCAAAAAAGGAGGTAAATAACTAAGACCCATGGAAACTCCTTGATATTTAGTCATGCCTGCGCTAATTAAGTTAATATTGCCCAATCCTTTTACCGCATTCAAACTATAATGTAAACGAGGCGAAGCCTTATATGTCACTACAGCGTTATACAAAGCTCCGCTCGGATCCTTTAAATCCTTCCTTTTACCAAAATTATAACCTACTTTAATCGTACCATCAAGTTTTCTAAGAATTTTCCCATTCAATCCCACTCCGGGCCTGTCATAGTCAAAATTTTTGCTTGGGTCTTTATTATAATTGAGCCAGCCATGCGCATATTCGGCAAAAAGTTTTGTTTTCGGGAAAATTTTCATCGAACTTCTCAAAGCGATTACATCCTTGGCGCGGTTTGACGATTTAAATTCCTCATCTTCGTATCCATACAAACTTTTATTATACTGCAAATCAATATCAAGCCTATTAAAAGTAACTCGGACATCCTGGCTCATTTGATGCCGCCAATAATCGACAAATTCGCTTATCTCCTCGTCGTCAAGATCGCTAGGGGTGCCTCTCAGGCGCTTGCTGGCCGCTGAAGTAATAAAACTTACCTTCCCAAAGCCATATTTGGCAAAACCTGATACAAAAGGGCTTTCATGGTCATGTTTACGATTTTTTGTATACCTTAAGACTTCAAATCCGGTATTTAAATATGCGTCAAATTTTTTTGGGCTGGTTTTACTTTTAATTTCAAAGCCAGGATATAATTTTGTTATATAATCATATGTTTCTTTGCCTTTGACGTGGTAAATATTATCATTGAATTCTCCAATTCCAATTATATAAGGATGTGTGTTTTTTAATACACCTTTTAGGTAATTGGGTTTTTCTACTACTGTTGCTTCCTGTTTTTCTTTAATTTCTTTTTTTAACTCCTCTTTCTTGGCTAAAGCTTCTTTTTCTTTTGATTTATCGGTAGCCTTAACAAAAGACAGCTTAGTTCCGTAAAGTTTCTCCTTTTGTTTTGATGACAATGTTACCTTATTTATTTTTCCGCTATTTTCCTTTAAAGCTTTTTTTATTGTTTGTTTTCTAACCAAAGCTGCCTTATCTGCTTTTTTTTGATTGCTTTTCATCTGTATTAGTTTCTGGGATTTTGATTTAGGAAAATCTTCCTGGGGAAATTTTTTTTCTTCTTGCGATACCGCTTTTTTTTCTGGTTGTTTTTTCTCGTCTACAAAGAAATCAAGAGTATACGAAACAAGCTCTTTCCGCGATAGTTCCGCATAGACTGTATTAAATATGAACAAATTAATACAAAAGGCTAAAAGTATTTTCACTTTTGTATTATGCTATTAGCTATTTGTCTTGCTCTTAACCAGGCTTATAGCTATTGAAAATAACAAGGAAGTGTTAACGATATTTAACCAGGTTGCCGCTTTGAAAAAAATAACCGGAATCAAATTAAATCTTGTAGACAAAGCAATAATGCCGGCAATTGCTGCAAAAATAATAAAAATTGCCGCTAACGTTTTCATATCGTCCTCCTTTGTTTTATACGCTGTATTTTCTATCTTCCTGTCTATAATTTTTTTAATGTCGCCATTCAAATTCAGGAACTGAACAGCCACATCAAACCCGCCAACTGTTTTTAGCTTGCCCGTCCTTAAAACTTTAGCCTTTATTTTTACGGAATCCGATGATGGCGGAAAACTTATATCCAGCCCTAAATTACTTCCTGGTTTTATATATTCATTTGAGTGAAAAAGGACACCGCCTGCGCTTATGTTTCTCACAAAAGAAAGTGTCCCTTCTTTACCTCCCTCATCAAGCAATTTATATTTTAGAAGGTGATGCGCGCTCAACCTTAAAAACTGTCTTTTGTCTTTTTTAAACATTTGTATTATTGTGCTTTATATCCTAATTTTAATTCTATCTGCCTAAGATACCAGTTTGACTGTCTAAATTTTGGCTGTAATAATTCTACGTTCATAAATTCTTTTCTGGCGTATTCATAATCGCCTAAACTAAAATACGCAACCGCTAAGTTGTAATGAGCATCCCTGTAGTCGTTCTTAAGGGCAATTGCTTTTATGAAATTACTCTTGGCTTCATTATACCTGCCCTGTGCCCACAATACATAACCTAAATTATTGTAGGCATAGGCGTAATCGGGCTTAATTCTTATAGTTTTTACAAAATATTCTTCCGCAAGTTTATATTTTTTTCCCAGCAAATAAAGCGTAGCCAAATTATAATTGTAGATATAAGAAAAATGGTACACATCAACTGCTTTCTTATATTGTTCTATGGCTTCGTCTTTCATTCCCAGGTTAAAATATATAAAACCCAAATTAGCAATTGCCTCATAATCGTCAGGGTTAAGCGCAATTGCTTTTGCCCCTTCCGTTATTGCCTCTTCAGGATTTTTTAAAAAGCAAAACGCCAAAGCCTTGCCTACGTAAGAAGTGCTGTGTTTGGGATATAGCGCAAGGGCTTCGTCGAATTTGTCCAATGCTTCCTTGTATTTGTCATCCAAAGATTGTTTGTATCCTATCTCAAGCAATCCAAAGCCCACTTTACAATATTGCCATGCCATATCTGGGTCTATTTTATTCTCAATAAAGGAAGTTAATTCTATTTTCGGCACATCTTTTTTTAATACGTTAAAGGTTTCATTTGCTTTTTGCGGATTTTGTAAATCATACAGATAAGCGTAACCCGCACGAAATTGAGAAAGTTGCGGTATTTCCAGGGACGGGTCGAGCCTAAAAAGATCTTCAAATAAAGCTATTGCTTTATTTGTTTCTCCGCTTTTGTATAAACAATCTGCTTCCTGGTAATAAGCAAACAATTTCCACTCTTTTGGCAATTGTTCTTTTATCTTGCCGAAAGTTTGCGCGGCTTTCACAAAATCTTTTTTGCATTTGTAAAGGACACCCAGGAAAAATTCCGTTTTTACAGCTTTTATGTTTTTAGAATTGACTTCTATCGACCTATTGAAATATTTTTCTGCCGACACCCAATCCTTTAATAACAAATATAATTTTCCTATTTCCACGTATCTATCCTGTAATTCTTCTCCTTTATATTTTGATATGCCTTTTTCTATTTTGACGATTTGCGATTTCAACGATGCTTCGTTTACCTCTCTTTTACCGGGAAACAGCTTTATCGATATATTATCCAATAGATTAACAAGTGCGGGCCTGCTGGCTATTTTTTTGTTGATTGCCTGGGTTATGAAATGCTTTATGTCGTTAATTTGTGAGCTCTTTGATATTTTTTCTGTAATTACTGCTGAAAAATCTATATCAGCCGCAGAGGATAATTTTACTGCATATTCTTTTGTCTGCTTTTGCGCTTTTAATTCCTGTTCAACAATTTGCTGGGAGAGCTCTAATTTTACCGCAAAAGCAAGATCAAAATCTCCCTTGGCCAACTCATCTAAAAAAGAATCATCCAATATGCCCGTTATCCTTTTAACGTCGGTTAAACTCCTGGCTGTTTCTAAATCACGGAGTGAAATCTTAAGGTTCGCTAATGAAGAATCCAGAAGGTAATGATTGTAGCCGAGAAAAAAAATAAAAGCGCAGAAAAAAGCAATAATTGTAGGTATAAAATGCCGTAATATTTTTTTCATTACTTTTACTATACCATTGTTTTATGCACTGTCAACACAAAGCAGAACCCAAGGGGTAAAATGTAATGGCAATATGGTTATTTTGAGTTACTTGACTTGCTTTTTTTAAACTTTCGGCCTCCATACTTAAGCAATTTTTTGGAGAACATATATAAATAATATATAAGGAGGCTCGAAACTAAAATATTTACTATAATGCTTACGATAATTATAGGTTTTTCCGCTGTGGGAAAAGCTGCTTTTTCTCCTTTTATGTCCAGGAACGGAGTTTTGCCAAAAAATATCCGGCTATTGTTTATAACGAAAAACAGCTGAAAAATAAGCGCCAGAATAAACCCTGCAAGCCTCATGTGCTTTATCGCGTCATAGAGAAAATACAAAAACACAATAAACAGCATTGTTGCAATACATGCTGAAAAGCAGGTTATTTTTTGCCCGAATAGGTAAGCAGTAGTAGAAAAAGCGCATAAAGACAGTATGTGCAAAATGACCAAAAAAAGATAGAATCTGGAAAGAATAATTATACCTAACTCTTTTGACGACAATATGTTATGCTTCATTGACAATAACAGATTTTTGTGGTATCTTTAAAACAAAGGGGGCAAAATGTTTACAAAAGCAATATTTTCAATATTTATGGTAATTATGCCGTTCTATGTATTCAGCCAGCCTGTTACAGCGAATCCCGACGAGAATACTGCTTCTCCGAAGGTTTCAATTGAAGAACAGAAAACATCGGAAGATGGGAAAAAATCATTAAAAGACATGGTTGTCACTGAACCCCAATTCCCGAGCATTACAACTACGGAAGAAAAAGAGAAAGTCTTGACCGCAGAAGAAAACGAACAAAAAAAATAACTTCTCTTTTTTGATTTATTCCTCTTTCCGCTGGTCTAAAACAAAACAACTCTTTTCAAGTTTTTTGGCTTTTTTCTTAATTTCTGCGGCAATATTTGTGACCTCTGCATAGCTTGTTATGCGGCGGAATTCGTTGCTAATCCCCGCCAAGGAAATAGTCATTATAGGGAATTGTTTTACTGAACCGTCGCGCGCATGGGCGACTATAAAACCCCGCTCAAGGTCCTCGTTATCAAACAAACTCCGGATACGCTTGTCGAACTCTGAGATTATATAATCGGTGATACTTTTGGCTTGCTGGGGCGTTGTAATAAGAAGAAAATCATCTCCTCCTTCGTGCCCGATGAAATCTTCGCTATTTCCTTTGACTTTTATTGCTTCTTTAAAAATTTCTCCGGTCAAAGTTATTGCTTCGTCTCCTTTTGCAATTCCATATTTATCGTTATAAGCTTTAAAATTATCTAGGTCGCAATAAATAACAGTAATTTTTTTTTCTTGGCTTATTCTTTTTTCTATCTCTTCTCTTATTACAATGTTGCCCGGCAATTTGGTCAATGGATTTGCATTCTCTGCCCGTTCTTTCATCTTTATTAATTCGTCGGTCATAAAATTAAATGTTTTCGCAAGGGCCTCCAATTCATCACTGGTTGCAACGTTTACACGCAAATCCAGCCGGCCTGATGCAATAATCTTTGCAGCGTTGCTAAAAACTTTTATCGGCCCTATTACCAGCCGCGATAAAGACATAGCAAGAATTACGTTCAGCAAAATGAGCAGGGCACCGATAATAAAAGCTGGCTGATATACGCGCGCATATGCCTGCCAAATATCTCCTAAAGAAAAAAATATCCGCACAAAAAATTTAGTGCCATCCTGTTCCTGCAATACAACATATTGCGAAAGAGTTTTGGTGGTTTCGTCTATAAATATTTCATCGTCCAGGGCTTTTCCTTCGTTTGCTTCTTTAATTGCATGGGTATCGTTGAAGTCTCCTTTTGCACCTTCTAACTCTTTTTTCGTTGAAAAAACGACATTGCCTTCTTTGTCCAACACATAAGCTTCCACTATTTCATTAGCTTCTTTTAACGAATTAATTTTCCTGCTAAAAAATTTTATCCTCTCTGCGGGAGGGACATTTAAAATAGAAATTTTGTCCCAGGTATTTTGCAAAATAAGCGAAATTACCGTGGCATTCGTTTCTTTAATTTTATTAATAGTATGTATTTCGTGGGAAAGTTGGATGAAAACAAACAATGCAATAGTAATTATGGTAAAAATAGCAAGAATTAAAATTATTCTGTTTTTTAAAGTAAACATATATATATTATACCCTCTCTTTCCGGGAATAACCAAGGCTGTTTTTGATTATCCTAAACAGGATATTCAGAATATCTCCGGTTATGTCCGGCTGTTTAAGAAACTCCCATAAAAGCAGGGAATGATTTTCAAAATCTCCTTTTTTTTCAATTATATCGGTTCTTTTTTTAAGAAACGCAAATATTTTTTCGATATCAGGGTCTGTTAACTTGGAAAAGACATGGCGGAGCTGTAAGGAAAAATCGATTTCTTTTCCGAATTTATTGCTCCATAACATACTATAATCATCAAATTTTTCATTGATTATGCAGCCGCAAAGTATTTCGGCAGCACGCATGCCCATATAAATACCGCCATAGCTTAAAGGTTTTATCTGGGAAGCGCTGTCGCCGACCAAAAAAATCCTTTCCCTGGACAAAGAAGAAAAATGAGTGAGAGGAACAATGCCTGCGAATTTTTCCAAAGTTTTCCCCTTTAGATTAATCTCTTCTATAAAATTTATTAAATCCTGGTAAGGATTTTTGGAAAGAACCCCTACCCGGACGATCTCATTTGACTCCGGAATAATCCAGTAAAAATATGGTTTTTTGATGTAAACTTCTACCATATCAACATGCTCGAGCTTAACCTGCATGCGAAACTGCACGCCCTTAAGATACTGCGTATGATTTCCTGCGACACACTCCCTTAATACGGACTTGGCGCCTTCGGCGCCGACAACAATATCAGCTTCCAGATGGCCCCTGTCAGTTTCAATCAAATAACTGCCATTTTGTTTTTCCAATCCTAAGAAACGCGTTTCAAAATTAATATTTAAATCGCGGCCTAAATGCTTATCAAACGTTTCCCTGTCTATAACATAAGCTACTTCTTTTCGGCGGATAGAAATCTTTTCATTGTTCATATGGAAAACTGCACCGTTGATGGTATTTAATATGCATCTGTCGGACAAGGGAATTTTAGTTTCTTCAAAGACTTTTTTTCCAACCAGCCCTGCGCAGTGTAAGGGCCTGCCAATTTCTTTATGCTCTTCAACAAGCAATGGATTTGCACCTTCTTTTTTTAAAAGCTGCGCAAGATAACAGCCAACGGGCCCTGCGCCAACAATGACTATTTGTTTTTTTTGTTTCATGCTTTTTATAACGTATCTATTGCGTTAAACGGTGCCGTTGCTATTATGTAACAAAGTGGTATTCCAGCTAAAAAAATTTCCTACTATGATTGATATTGCGGAAGGTATTATAGTTGTAAAAAATCTGCTAATCAGGATGCAACTCAATGCACTATTCTTATCAATTCCCACCATCATAAACAGCAATAAACCCGCTAAATCTTGTGTTCCCAGCCCAAATGGTATCATAGAAAATATGCCGGCCAGTAAGCTTATGGCGCTTATGCACCATATTAAGAAAATATTAAGCGAATAATGAAAGGAATTCAGCAATATAGAAAATATTGCGGCGTTTAGCAGCGACACTAACACCGATAACACAATGGCAGATATGAGTTTTTCTACATCTATAGATACCGATTTTTCCTTGATAAATCCTAGAATATCAGATACTATTTTGAACTTTTTTAGTTTACCGGAAAATAATGGCGTGAGGTGGAATAGTTTCATAAATATTAAAAAAACCAGGGCGGCAACCGCCAAATCAATTACAAATGCGCTCATTTGTTTCCATCCAAAAATTACCAATGCACCAACAATCGAAAGAAAAGCCAAAATAACAAACCGGATAAAAGCTTCTATCGATGATATAAAAAGAGAAACTTTATAGGTAATGCCCAGTATGTTTTTACGTAAATAGACTATGGCGAGCGGACCGGTAAATGCGCCGCGAAGATTGCTTACAATTTGCGTAACAGCAAACATTAAAATCGTGTTTTTTAAAGACAACTCTATCCTGAATGCCTTAAAGATATATTTTACGTAAAAAAGGGAGGTAATAAGCATTAGAAAGGTAGCCAAGGAGAGTATAGCAATCTTCTCCAAGGTAACGGACTTCAAAACGCCAAAGTTATATGTTTTTAATATTTTGTATATTACTATTGCGCTGACACAGCCGAATATAACACGTACAAAATTTTTTAGCACTATTGCCTCATTTGCAAAGAAACATGTATTTAGCGCAAAACACTAGGCGTAAACCTTTATTATAAGTTTTTAAATTTGCCACGCCGGCGAGGGCTATAGCTTTATACTGCTGCAACAATAAAAGTCTGGCATGCCTTTAAACCAATGCTTATTTTATACCCTGCCTATATTTCATTAATGATTCTGCAAATCTAAAATCTGTTTCATCATCAATATCTACTGCCTTGTTTTTAGGTATAATGTAGGCGTAGGTGCGGTCGCCAAAGAAAGTTTTTGCCTGTTTAAGGAAATCCCAATAAGCAACATAGATAACGCCGTTAATACGGTAAAAAGTCGGTAATTCCTGCCTGTTTTTCCCTATTACATCAGGCCTTAAAAAATTTTTCATACATCTGCTTTTGGGCAAAATATTGTCCCAATAAGGAGGGTGTTCAGCTTCACTTACGGAAACTACCGCTTTTGCCTTCTTTTGAAATATCTCAATTATAGAATTATCTATATCTTCGGATGTCCTGAGCGGACAGGTGGGTTGCAACAAAACAAGTAAGTCGTAAGGCTCTTCATTTTTCTCAAGCCACAACATTGAGTGCATAATAACGTCGATATGTTTGGTATTATCAAGAGCAAGGCGGCTTGGCCTTAGAAAAGGGACATCAGCTTTGTATCTTTTGGCAATTTTAGCGATGCCCTCATCTTCTGTAGTGACTATAATCCTGTCAACATATTTGCTGGCCGTTGCTTCTTCTATAGACCAGGCAATTAACGGTTTACCGAGGAAAGGTTTTATATTTTTACGGATAAGCCCTTTGCTTTCTTTTCGGGCAGTTATCAAAGCTAAAATTTTTTTTCCTTTATACATATTTTATTTTTTATTTTTCCCCACGCAGCCTAACTTATTCATTGCGAGTTTATATTTTTCCCATGTGCCAATATCTATATAATCCTTGGCGCTAACAGGATAAGCAATGACTTTCCTGTTATTCTTGATTAAACTTGCTATTAAGTCTGTCATGCTGAATTTTGAATCACGGGGAATAAACTGCAAACATTTCTTGTTCAAAATATACACCCCTGTGTTAATTACAAATGTGTATAACGGCTTTTCTAAAATATTCAAGACTCTTTCCTTGTTGAGTTTTATAATCCCATATTGCATTTCAATGTTTTGATTTGTTGATATAATTGTCAGCCAGGCATTTAATTTTTTATGAGCGCTGATGGCATTTGCCAGGTTTATTTTAATGATAGTATCGCAATTAGACACGGCAAAGACATCATTGACTTTTTTCTCCAGAAGTTTCAAGCCGCCTGCGGTGCCTAAGTAGCGCTTTTCTTTTATAAATTCAATGTCATAATCCTTTTCCAAATTGTTGAAATAGGACTCAATAAGCCTGCTTTTATATTTCAAAATAAGATAAAATTTTTTAATTCCATTTGTTTTAAACCTGTGGATAATCTTTTCTACGGCAGATTTACCGCCCAACGGAATTAAAGGCTTAGGACAATCCTTAATAATAGGCCCCATTCTGTTGCCTTTGCCCCCTGCCATGATAACCAGCGTAATATCCGTTTTCTTTGATTTGTTTTTTCCCATGCTACCCCTATTTTAAAAAATCTGTATTTTAATACCTATTATTAAATGATACGTTATAAAATGATTTTTTCAAAATGTTTTTTATATTATAAGATTTTAGTATATCTTTAATTTTTTTTGCTGCGGTGCCGTCGCCATAAGGATATGCAATATTTTTCAAGTTTTTTTGAAACTCTATGGAATACAATCTGCTTAAAGCTTCTTTAATACTTTTTTTCGTGGGCCAACAATCTATAATGCTTTTAACCCTTATCCGGCCTTTTTGCCTGTCGCCTATATTGATTGTAGCAATCTTAAAAAACGGCGCTTCAACAATGCCGCTTGAAGAATTTCCTACAAGCGCATCAACGAATTGCATTGTTGAAAAATATTTAAGCTGGCCCATGGAAGTAAATGCTACGGCTTTATTTTTCCGTTTTGACACATATTCAGTAATAATTCTATTAATGAGGCGCCCTCCGGTATCAGCGTTTGATTTTGTAAAAATAATATTTGTATCCTTCAATTGATCTAACACCTTGAGCAAATGCCGTAATTGATTTTGCCCGTTATCGCGCTCCAGCGTAACCGGGTGAAAAGTTACCAGTAAATTACGGGTATTAAACTTAAATTTTAATTCTTTTTCCAGGGCCTTTTTTGGAAGAAGCCTGGTTCTTTTGATGCTGTCTAAACTTAGCTGGCCTACAGTAAAAACACTTTTAGGGTTTTCTCCAAGCTGAATAACTCTTTTTGAATATATATTTGCAGAGGTAAAATGCAAATGGCTCATTTTTGTTATACTATGCCGGATAGCGTCATCAAATGCGCCCTCGGTAACTTCCCCTCCATTAATATGTGCGAGCGGTATTTTGCCAACCATAGCTGCTATGGATGGGCCAAGAAGCTCAAATCTGTCGCCTAACAGAACTACGATATCCGGCCTTAACCGTTCATAAACCCTCGCAAAACACATCAATCCTATTCCTATAGATTTTGAAATTCCAACAGCGCTATCCGAGGCAAGCGGCATTTTGACTTTTGCATCTATAAAAAATCCGTCCTTTTCTATCTCTCTGTAAGTTAAACCAAATTCGGAAGATAAATGCATACCGGTTACAACCAATTGTGCGACAAGCTGCCTGTCGCGCCTGATTTCTTCAAGCAATGGCTTTAATAAGCCATACTCTGCCCTGGAACCAGTAACTATACATATTTTTCTTTTCATAGTTTTATCGTCTCGTCTTTTGTAAAATTCCTTTTGGCTTTTTTCCCGATTATTTTATCCCAATACATCGGGCTTATTCCTCTGCCTGCCCTTTTAGCCGTAATATTTTTGCCTGAAAAGGCCTCGCCTTTTTCTATATTCAGCGATGCAACTATGCTTTTTCGTATCATCAGAGAATTTCTCTTTTCCAAAAGAGTCGGCCTTTTTATGCCGTCTCCTAATGCAGCTTCTACGTTTCTTATTGATTTAACCAGCATCTTTAACTCCTCCGGCTCAAGCGATATCTTATGATCCGGACCGGGCATATTTCTATCAAGTGTAAAATGTTTTTCTATAATAACCGCACCTAATGCTGCCGCTGCAATAGCGACTTCAATGCCTAAGGTGTGATCAGAATATCCTACCCTGACATTAAACGCATTTTTTATAGTTACCATGGCCCGTAAATTTACGTGTTTAGCCGGCACGGGATATTCTCTGCTACAATGCAAAACAGTTATGTTTCTTTTGGGCGTTCCATTAGCGGCTAAAATACCTATGGCTTTGCCTACCTCCTTTAAGGTTGCCATGCCGGATGATAAAATAAGTTTTTTCCTTAGGTTGCCTATTTTCCTTAAATAAGGCAGGTTTGTCATTTCACTGGAAGGAATTTTGAATAACCCTACGCCCAGCCTGTCAAGCATATCTATGCTATCCAGGTCAAAGGCGGATGAAAAAAATATGATTTTTTTATGTTTGCAATAGGCTATAATTTTTTTATGATCGTTAAAACTTAACTCGAGCTTCTTTACCATCTCAAGCTGCGACTCATTATCATTTTTATCCGCCTTCTGGTATGGAGCTTTTGGGACAAAGATACTTATCTCCTTCTCTGCCTTGAAGGTCTGAAATTTTATTGCATCTACGCCGGCTAAAACTGCCGCGTCTACCATTTTTTTTGCAGTTTTTAGCTTTCCGTTGTGGTTTACTCCTGCTTCAGCAACTATAAAAACTTTATTCATTTTGCCGTTAAGTTTAATTTCCTTAAACTTTATTTAATTTTGATCTCCAAGC
>JAQVOZ010000127.1 GCA_028702365.1 Candidatus Omnitrophota bacterium
GCCTGCGTAGTGTCAACATTTTTGAAATGCCATACGCTTCGCCATGGGTTATAATCATTCCTACAAATTCTTGATTAGGAACCCAGGAACGCACTAATGTGTTTATTCCCATCTGCGGAATAATAATTTGATTTTTCGGCCCGGAATCAGGTTTTATTGTGAATTTAGGAAGCTCTTTTTCGTGAACCCCCCAACCAATCTCTACGGGAGCGATAGATTCTTCTACTATGCCCTCAATGCTCCAAACGTTCACAAACTCATCGAAATCTTTGGTTCTATTGGAAAGTTGGGTATCGCGTTCACTGCTATGGATTACTTTAATTCCTATTGCCATTGCCAGATGGGCAAATTTTTCATTTTTAATCAAACGCTCTAATATTTTTGCCTTTCCTTTGCTAACCTTTTTCTGCCGAATAATGCTGTCGGCTATGTCAACTATCCCCTGTTTTACAAAATGCGAGATAAGTCCCGGATTGGCGCCGTGATCGACAACAGCTGTGGTTGAATTCCATTCTTTTGAAATCTCGCTTAACATTACGTAACGATGGTATAAAGACTTCTCTAGGGATGTCTTTGTGTGGATATCGGAATAAGGGTCCCATTCCTCTATGGAAGCATTCACATACAAAACTTTATTATTGTGCGCCCATTGCAGAATATCGATACAATCGATATTCCATGCGAGATCAATAATCAGACTTCCTGCATCTACGTATTTGGAAAGAATTTTGGTTATATTCTGTGGAGTAATTTTTTCCTGATAGAAATGCGCACCTTTCTGTATCCATGATTTAAGCTCAGCTTTCTTATCAAGAAAATCGATTATAGTAACATTTCGATACGGGATCTTAATGTGCCTTAAAAGAATCGGCAGCGTGCTTTTAGCTACCGCGCCATAACCAATAATCAATACTTTGTTTGTAAAAACCATTATTTCTTATTAATCTTTTCTGATTATGTTTTAAAAAATTGCGTCAAAATAAAACCGGCCATATTAAAATAAATAACTATACCCACGATATCAATTATCGTCGTAAGTAACGGCCCACTCATTAGAGCGGGATCCAATTTAATCTTGTTTAATAAAACAGGCAGACTGGCACCTATTACTGCGGAAATTATGACGGTTAGCCCCATAGATATTCCTACGGAAAAGCTTAAAGCCCAATTATATTCCTGAAAAAATACCCTGAATATACAAGTTAAGGCCAGAATACCACCGAGCAAAATGCCTAGTATCGATTCTCTTGTAATTACTTTTAGAAAATCGCGTATTTTAATCTCTTCTGTCGCTAACCCCCTGATAACTATTGTAGCCGACTGCGTGCCTGCGTTGCCAGCAGTTGCAATAAGCATGGGTAGAAAGAAGCTTAGCGCAATCCATTTTTGTATTGTCGGTTGGAATGCTTGGATAACAAATCCCGACAAGGAACCTAAAATTATCAAAAAAATAAGCCAAAAACTTCTCTTGTAAAATATACTAAACAGGCTGGCTTCAAGATACGACTTCTCTATCGGCAGAACTGCGGCGATTTTTTGAAAATCTTCGGTAGTTTCGTCATCCATAACGTCAACTAAATCGTCAAATGTAACTATTCCCAGCAATTTATCATCATTATTTACCACCGGGATTGCAAGTAAATCATGCTCTTTAAAAATATGCGTTACTTTTTCTTTGTCTTCATATACATTAACGCTTATTGCGCTTCGAAACATAATTTCTTTTATCAGGGTTTCTGGCTGAGCTAAGATTATTTTTTTCAACGAAACTACCCCTGTCAATTTTCTTTCAGAATCTAAAACATAGCAGTAGTAAATTGTCTCTTTTTTCAAGCCAAATTTTCTTATATGTTCTATGGCTGTATTTGCGGTCATATTTTCATAAAGTTGAATAAAGCTTGGGGTCATTAACCTGCCAACAGAATCTTCTGGATAATTAAGGATTTTTCGCGTTATATCTCTTTGGTCATAATATAAAAAAAGCATAAGTTTTTTAACGATTTCGGCCGGCATTTCCTCAAAAAGAGCAATTCTTTCGTCGACTGGCATTTCGTTTAAAATCGCTTGCACTTCTCCAGAAGTCATGTCTTCAAGCATTTGTAGTTGTTCTTTAGCGGAGAATTTTATAAAAATTTCCGCGGCTATTTCTTTCGGCGCCATGCGAAACACCATTATTTTTAGCGGCAGGCTTGGAATGCGGGACATAAGATCAGGAATGTATTGACTGTCCTGTTGAAGTATTTTTTTTAGCTCTGCGAACTTTTTCTGTTTTAATAAACTTTCTAATTTAACTATTGTATTATTGTTCATAATTACTCTAGTTTTGTATCTAAAAACTGGAAGAATTGCCGTTTTCTGGCTGGTGGATAATTTCCTTAATCAGAATCTTCCCCGCTCCCGCCGGGACTCTCCACTCAACAACATCGCCGGCTTTATAGCCGATTATCGCTGTTCCTATGGGCGCTAAAACTGAAATTTTATTTTCTTCGATATCAGCATCACTTGGATAAACCAGCTTATAGGTTTCTTCTTTTCCCGACTCTACATCCCTTAGACGAACTGTGGAATTCATTGTAACTACATTGCCAGGCGTTTTATCTTGATCGATGATAGTCGCTCGTCTTAACTCTGCCTCTAATTTGTCCAGTGATTCTTTTTCTAAAACATCTGCCAATAGGCGTAAATTGTTTATAGTTTCTTGGAGTTTTTGAAAATTATCAGCCGTAATATAAATTTTTTTATCCATAGCAATACCTCTCATAAGTAAAAATTACATTCTACAATCTGGTTTTGTTTTTTACATTCTTTGAGAAATCAATCTTTACGTAATCCAAACCTGTTTGGAAAAATAGGCAGTTCGTAAATTTTGCTAAACAGTATTTTTCTTTACGTTTACTGCCTAGATAGAATAATCCATTTTTGAAATAACTACAAAAACTTCTCGACCTTGTAGTAATAGAATAAGGGCACATATTTATCTCCGCTACATACTCTGGCTAAGACGCGCTACTGCTCTTATGTCTTCGATTGTATAAAATGCATCTGAATCAAATTTCTTTATTATATTTAAAGCTCTGTCCAATAATTTACGCCGCACAATTAGAAAAATAATCTTAACGGGACCGGATATCCCCTGTGCATCAATAGTTGTTACGTTATATCCATTAACACGGAAATCTTGCAGCAATCTAACTGTGTCTCTTTCCGTTATAAATTGAATGGCTAAATTGCCTATAGCGATTCTTTTCTCTATGGTGATACCGACAAAAGTTCCCATACTAAAACCAGCGGCAAAAGCAATATAATTTATAGGATTATTTAAATTCTGCATTATTTGAGTAACACCTATAAGCCAAACTAACATTTCAAAGAATCCAATAATCGCGGCAAGCGCTCTTATTCCGCGAGTCACAAAAATAATTCTCATTGCCGCCATACTTACATCCGCTGCTCGGGCAAGAAAAATTAATATAGGAATCAGAATTTGTGTAAAAATATTTTGCGTTATATAAAATTGCATATTAAAAATTACCCTTCGGATTTTTTATTATTATCTTCAAATGAATTTAAAGAATTATCATTTGTATTGCGATCGGGTTCCTTAAGAGACGCTTTTGCTTTAAAATAAGAACAATTCTCAAAATCCCCATAGCAACATTTCTTTATTAGCTCTATGCTGGGACAAAATGAGCCTTCAGGATGACAGCTACAGTATATTTGCGTCTTTAGTTCAATCAGATACGGACACATATTATAGTTTCCATGTAAGAATCCAGGGCTGGCGAATGCCAGCCCTGAACCCGCTTAAGCGGCTCCGGAATTTCCGCCTGCATCCGGTGCTTGTGAACCTTCAGCTGCACTTGTTTCGGCTATTACTGTAATAATATCTCCTACAGCAATAGCAGCCGCCTCAAGCGCTTCCTTAAGTTGTTTGAGAGTTAAGTTCTTCTCCGACATATTCACCTCCCTCCTGATTTAGTTGAGCGTTATTACTTATTTTTGCCGTAAAATACGGGCAATCTGTAAACTTAGCAAAACAAAATTTTTCTCTTTCTTGGATGCTCGGAGAAAATAACCCTTCGGGATGGCAGGCGCATAAACTTTGAATTTTTGAAAAAATAAAGTAAATACACATGGCTAACCTCTCCGTGTTAATTCTGTTAAAACCTTCAACTGCTTATGAAGAAGAATCCAAATCTATAAGTTTCTCAATTTTTTTAATTAGAGATGCCGGATCTTCTGACTTATCGTAATACTCATCAGCATCGGAAAGAAAAAACTTTTGATCATTTTTAGAAAAAACGCTGGCGATTAATATTTTTATGCCCGGAAATTCTTTCTTTATCGTTTCGTAAATTTCAAATCCGCTTTTTTTGGGCATGGCAAGATCAAGGATGACCAAGGCAATCTCATTGCATTTCCTCAATATATCTAGACCAGCGTTGCCGTCGTGGGCTTCAATGATGCGATATCCATGCTCCTGTAAATAATGGCGGTAAATCTCTCTGATGCGAGACTCATCATCAATCACCAGTATGCTTTTTTGCTGTTTAATACTGCGCTCAACATTCTTGATTTTTTCCAGCAGTAAATCCAGGCCCTGCGATTTATCATAATAGTCCGCGGCATCCTTAATTATAAGTTTTTGCTCATCAATAGGGTAAACGCTTGCGACGATTACTTTAACTTTTTTATGAAACTTCTGCATAATATCAAAAAGTATGCCGCCGTAAACTCGCGGCAACCTGATATCTAAAAGCGCAATATCTATATTTTTATTAGTTAGAATTTCTGTCGCTTGTATAGCGTCCTCTGCTTCAAAAACTTCGAAACCTTCGTTTTTAAGCAATTCAGTATATACTCTTCTCACGTTGCCTTCGTCCTCAACTATAAGTATTTTTATCATTATCCAACAC
>JAQVOZ010000128.1 GCA_028702365.1 Candidatus Omnitrophota bacterium
GTTCCGGGGCCGTTTGGCGCAGGCAAAACCGTATTGCAGCAGTTAATCAGCCGCCACGCAGAAGTTGACGTGGTAGTTATTGCTGCCTGCGGAGAGCGTGCAGGAGAAGTCGTTGAAACATTAAAAACTTTTCCCGAGATAAAAGACCCGCGCACAAATCTGCCATTATCCGAGCGCACTGTTATTATCTGCAATACAAGTTCAATGCCTGTTGCGGCCCGTGAGTCAAGCGTCTATACCGCGGTAACAATCGCAGAATATTACCGGCAGATGGGTTTAAACGTGATGCTTCTGGCTGATTCAACAAGCCGCTGGGCGCAGGCAATGAGGGAAATGTCAGGCAGATTAGAGGAAATCCCCGGAGAAGAAGCTTTTCCGGCTTATCTTGAATCGCGTATCGCCTCGTTTTATGAGAGAGCGGGACTGGTCCGTTTAAACGACGGGTCATTTGGTTCCGTTACCATAGGCGGCACAGTGAGCCCTGCCGGAGGAAATTTCGAAGAGCCGGTAACTCAGGCAACTTTAAAAGTAGTAGGAGCTTTCCACGGCCTTTCCCGTGACAGGTCAAATGCGAGAAGATATCCGTCAATTGATCCGCTTATAAGCTGGAGCAAATATAAAGGTATTATTGACGATGAGCTTGTTACGCGCGGGCACGCAATGCTTAAAAAAAGCCATGGAGTCGAACAGATGATGAAAGTTGTCGGCGAGGAAGGGACATCCCTTCCCGATTTTATAAATTATCTTAAAGGAGAATTTTTCGATTTTGTATATCTGCAGCAAAACGCCTTTGACGCAATAGATGAATCAACAAGAGACGACCGGCAAAAATATGTTTTCGGTTTTATTCATTCAAATGTTTTCGAAAAAGAATTTACTTTTACCGACAAAGAAGACGCCAGGCATTTTTTCCAGAGCCTCCGGCAGTCTTTTAAGGGGTGGAATTCAAGCGATTTTGAAAGCGAAGAGTTTAGAAGAATTGAAAGAGAAATAATCAGCGCAATTAACAAAAAAACTATATTGAAAGATGCATAAAATCTATACAAATATTAGCCAAATTTCAGGAGACGTTATTACTGTAAGCGCAGACGGCGTAGGCTACATGGAAATTGCCCAAGTCGAGACAAAGCTTGGCACGTCATTGGCGCAGGTAATAAGGCTTGACGGAGATAAAGTGTATTTACAGGTTTTTGCAGGCAGCAAAGGCATATCCACAGGAGATAAAGTCCGTTTCCTGGGGCACCCCATGCAGATATCCAGCGGAGAAAGTTTACTGGGCCGCATTTTCAGCGGAGCAGGAGAACCTCTGGACAATGGCCCGAATTTATCCGAAAACATAATTGACATACAAGGCCCGCCGGTAAACCCTGTTAAGCGTATCATACCGAATAAAATGATACGAACAGGTTTGCCCATGATAGATGTTTTTAATTCGCTGGTTGAGTCGCAAAAACTTCCTATTTTTTCTATTGCCGGCGAACCCTACAACGAACTGCTTGCGCGAATAGCAACCCAGGCGGAAATAGATATTATAATTTTAGGCGGAATGGGTTTAAAATACGACGATTACCTTTTTTTCAGAGACACTTTACGCGAACGCGGAGCGCTTAGCCGCTCTATATTTTTTATCCATACAGCCGCTGACCCCACAGTTGAGTGTTTGCTCGTTCCTGACATAAGCCTGGCAGTTGCCGAAGATTTTGCGCTCAAAGGAAAACGCGTTTTGGTTTTACTCTCCGATATGACTAATTTTTGCGACGCGCTTAAAGAAATATCAATTACAATGGAACAGGTTCCTTCAAACAGGGGCTACCCCGGAGACCTTTACAGCCAGCTTGCAAGCCGTTACGAAAAAGCTGTAGACTTTGATACCGCAGGCTCAATCACAATTTTAGCAGTAACCACAATGCCCGGAGATGACGTCACGCACCCTGTGCCGGATAATACCGGCTACATTACCGAAGGCCAGTTCTATCTTAAGGGCGCAGTTATCGAGCCGTTTGGCTCTTTAAGCAGGCTTAAACAACAGGTTAACGGGAAAACCCGCGATGACCACAGAATAATTATGGATACAATGATTCAGCTTTTTGCAAGCTACCGCGAAACAATAGAAAAGCAGGCAATGGGTTTTCATATGAGCGCGTGGGATAAAAAACTTTTAAAATACGGAGTTCTGTTTGAAGAGCGAATGATGTCTTTAAAAGTAAACATACCGCTTGAAGAAGCTCTTAATTTAGGCTGGTCGATTATGAAAACCTGTTTTTCTCCGGAAGAAACCGGCATAAGAAAAGCAATAATTGAGAATTATTGGGATAAAGCAGAAGTTTTAGACTAAATTATGTCAAAAGTAAAACTAACAAAAGGAGAATTAAAACGCCAGCGCGACAGCTTGCGGCAGTTTGAGCGTTTTCTTCCTACGCTGCAGCTTAAAAAACAACAATTGCAGATGGAAATACTTTCCCATTACGGGCTTTTGGAGAAAACAAAACATGAGGAAGAATTAAAACAAAAAAGCTTCGAAAGCTGGCTTTCGCTTCTGGCAGAGCCCGGCGTAGATATCAGTAAATTGGTTGTAATAAAAAAAGTCAATCGCACCTGCCGGAATATCGCGGGCATAGATATACCCGTGTTTGAATCCTGCGAATTCAAGGAAGCCGAATACGATTTATTTGCGGTGCCCCTATGGGTTGATTATGCAATAGGCGCATTTGCCGAATTAGTTTCCATACGGACTTCAGTTAAGACAATAGAAGAAAGCATACTTATTCTAAAACAGGAACTGCGCATTACAAGCCAGCGGGTCAATCTTTTCGAAAAGGTAAAAATCCCTGAAAGCCTGGAAGCTATACGGTTGATTAAAATTTATATCGGCGACCAAATGGCAAATGCTGTAGGCCGCAGTAAAATTGCAAAAAGAAAAATCGAGCTCTACGCGCAAAATAATTCCTATGATAGTTAAAATGAAAAAAGCTACAATTTTGGTGCAGGCGAAGGACGCAAAGGAAGCTGCCGCCAGGTTGCGCACGCTTGGGCTTTTGCATGTAGAGCACCAAACCGTCCCGCAGGGAAAAGAGCTTAATACGCTGCAGGAGGGCCTGGGGCTGGTCAGCGAGGTAGAAACAATATTGTCTATGCCTGAATTTAGCTACGGTATAGCCGGGCATAAAAAGCTTGAAGACGACTGGAAAATAACCGCAAGGCATATAATTGATATTTATAAGCGCGTTGACCATCTTAAAGAATACAGCCGCCGCCTGAATAGCCAGATAGAAGAATGGCGGCCATGGGGGGATTTTGAACCTCAGGCGATAAAAGATTTGGCAGCAGCTGGTGTTTTTGTAAAGCTTTATCAGGTTCCTGCCGGAGAACTGAATAGGATTCCGGAAAATATCGCAGTTGTGCCCATAAAAACTTTAAAAGGTACCACCTATGTGGCAACTATTTCTTTTACAAATACGGAAATTGTTTTTAAGGAATTAGCTTTGCCGAATATGAGCGTTTCAAGGATTAAGGCCCGTCTTGTCGAAGATGCCCAAGTTTTAGCAGGCCTTATTAAGGAATTAAACAGCCTTGCTTCGTACCGGGAAAATTTTTTGAAGATAAAGATAAGCCTTTCAAAGGAACTTGAGTTCGAGCAAGCCTTAAAAGGCATGGGCCAAAGCGATAATATTATGTTCTTGACAGGATACCTGCCTTACGATAAAACTAATATACTGTTAAATGCCGCTAAAGCAAATAGCTGGGCAATATTTGTGCGAGACCCGGATGAGTCAGATAACGTGCCTACGCTTATCTCTAATCCGCGTTGGATATCTATAATAAACCCTGTTTTTAAATTTATAGAAGTTATTCCCGGTTATCGGGAGCTTGACATAAGTTTGCCATTTTTGGTATTTTTTAGCATATTTTTCGGGATTTTAATCGGCGATGCCGGATATGGTTTAGTTTATGCGTTTATCACTTTTTTATTGCAGCAAAAAGCGCGCAAAGCACACAAGCAAACAATTAATTTCAGTATCTTTTATATATTAAGTTTTTGTGCGGTTATCTGGGGAGTGCTTACCGGTACATTCTTCGGCCAGGAGTGGGTTTTAAAGGCAGGATACAAGCCGCTTGTGCCTGCGCTGGTTGATGAAAAAGGCCTGCAACGTTTTTGTTTTTTTCTCGGAGCTTTGCATCTTTCTTTGGGGCATGCCTGGCGTGGATTGCTAAAGGCGCCCTCGCTTCAGGCGCTCGGAGATTTAGGCTGGATGTGCGTTCTTTGGGCGGCATTTTTTATTGCCAGGTTTCTTATCTTGGGTGATGCCTTTCCATCTTTCGGTATATGGCTGCTTTTGGCAGGGGTTATACTTGTAATTGGTTTTACTAACCCCCAAAAAAATATTTTTAAGTCAGCCGAAGAGTGGATTGCCTGGGCGATAGCACTTCCTTTAAGCTTTATGAATAATTTTGCCGATATAGTTTCTTATATACGTTTATTCGCTGTTGGTATGGCAGGCGTTGCAATCGCGGATGCTTTTAACGCCATGGCAGCAAGTTTTGGCACCGGCAACGTATTTTTAATTATAATAGCTGCGTTAGTTGCATTAATCGGTAATGCTGTAAGCATAGTTTTGGGGCCGGTATCGGTTTTAGTGCACGGTGTGCGTTTAAACGTCCTTGAATTTTCCGGGCACGTAGGTGTCTCCTGGAGCGGCTCGAATTATAAGCCGTTAAAAGATTAAAAAGGAGAAGGTATGGAAAATAACTTAATGATGCAATTTAAGGATTTAGGTGCGATTTTAGTTTTAGCGCTTTCTGCGGTTGGCTCAGGCCTGGGTGCGGGTATGGCAGGTATGGCTGCGCTTGGCGCTTGGAAGAAAAATTTTCTGCAGAATAAACCTGC
>JAQVOZ010000129.1 GCA_028702365.1 Candidatus Omnitrophota bacterium
CTTTTATGTGGGGTTGTATCTGCGGAAAAGCTTTATATGACGGTAAGTTTACGTTAAAAGAAGCCGTTTCAGTTTTAAAAGCTTAAACTTAAGCGATTAAAGATATTGACAATTTGACAGAATGTGGTATAAAAGACAAATTCTACCTGTTTAAAACATTCAAAATAACCGGAGGAAAAGAAAGTGAAAAAAACGCAATTTTTTAACAAAGTCGAACGTAAATGGGTATTAGTTGATGCAAAAGACCAGGTTTTAGGCCGGCTTTCTACCCGCATTGCAAAGATATTACAGGGTAAGACTAAAGCCACTTACAGCCCGAATTTTCTATGCGGCGACAAAGTAATAGTAATAAATGCAAAGCATGTAAAAATTACGGGAAATAAACTGGAAAGTAAGAATTATGACAGATATTCGGGATATCCAGGCGGCATAAAAGATATCAGTTTAAAACGCCTGCAGGAGAAAAACCCTTCGCGCGTGCTTTATTGCGCGGTAAGGGGGATGCTTCCAAAAACCCTTTTGGCCAAAAGAATGATACGCGGGCTTAAAGTTTACGCGGAAGACAAATATGAACAGGAAGCCCAACAGCCAACAAAAATAGAGGTATAATATGCAGCAGGACGCAAAATCGATTTTGACCACAGGCAGAAGAAAAGAATCCCGCGCACGCGTGCGTTTGTTTCTCGATGGTAAGGGCAAGGTTACGATAAACGGAAAAGAGTTGGATAAATATTTCGTAACTGTTGACCAGGTAATGCAGGTTAAAAAGCCTTTTACTGTTTCAAGCACCGAAGGAAAGTTCGATGTATTGGCAACGGTTACAGGCGGAGGGATAAACGGCCAGGCTGGAGCAATAAGCCTTGGCATTTCCCGCGCATTGCTCGGATGGAACCCTGAATTAAGGTCGGCTCTTCGCAAGGAAAATCTCCTCACAAGAGACCCCCGTTCCAAAGAACGCAAAAAATACGGCCGTAAAGGTGCACGCCGCCGGTTCCAGTGGACAAAACGTTAAAAACAGAAATATAATCCTAATACCATAAAACTGCAGATATTTTGCATGTTTTATGGTATTTTGTTTTATGCCCGAAAGGCCTGTGGCCTTCAGGGGCTAATAAGCCAAAAACCTTGACAATTCTGCTTAAATGCGTTAATGTATTTTACCTTTTATTAGTAATATGTTTAGCCCTATTGAAGATATTTTAAAAGATTTAAAACAAGGCAAATTCGTAATTGTCGTTGATGACGAAAAACGTGAAAACGAAGGAGACCTTGTAATTGCTGCCCAATTTGCTAATCACCCCGCCATAAACTTCATGATAAAAGAGGCTCGTGGGCTTGTTTGTGTGCCTCTTACAAGAGAAAGAATAAAAGAATTAGGTCTTTTACCTATGCATATGGAATCCGGCAGTGACCCCTTTAAGACAGCCTGGAGAATTTCCGTTGACGCTGCAGCCGGCATTACAACAGGAATTTCTGCACATGACCGCGCGAAAACAATAGAATGTTTAATAAATTCCAAAACTACGCCGACTGATTTAACTAAACCAGGGCATACTTTTCCGCTTGAAGCAAAAGACGGCGGAGTTTTGGTAAGAGCCGGCCACACAGAGGCAGCGGTTGATTTAGCGCGTATGAGCGGCTTATATCCTGCCGGGGTAATCTGTGAAATAATCAAAGGAGACGGATCAATGGCACGCCTTCCTGATTTGGTTGAATTTTCCAGGAAATACAATCTGAAAATCTGCACAATTGCTTCCTTGATTGAATACCGCAGGAACAAAGAAAAGCTGATACAGCTTGTAGAAAAAATAAATCTACCAACTGATCATGGAAATTTTACGCTTCACCTTTATGAGTCACTTATCGATGGCAGTGAGCATATCGCCATAGTTAGTGGAAAAATATCCAACGCGCCTACTATCGTGCGGGTGCATTCGGAATGCCTTACCGGCGATGTTTTTTTATCCCGCAGATGCGACTGCGGAAGCCAACTGCATGAGTGCCTTGATATAATCGGCAAATCAGGCGGTGTTGTGCTTTATATGCGCCAGGAAGGCCGCGGCATAGGCCTTAAAAATAAAATAAAAGCATATGCTTTGCAGGAAAAAGATATAGATACGGTTGAGGCAAATAATATGCTGGGTTTTGCTTCCGACTTAAGAGATTACGGTATCGGAGCGCAGATACTTGCTGATTTAGGCGTTAAAAAGATAAGACTTCTTACAAATAATCCCAAAAAAATTATAGGTTTAGAAGGGTATGGTTTGGAAATTGTTGAAAGAATTTCCATAAAAATAAATTCCTGCAGCGAGAATGAAAGATATCTAAATACAAAAAAGAACAAATTGGACCATATCTTATAAAAAGGAGGGCATATGAAAGAAATAACAGGAAATTATTCAGGCAAAGGAAAGAAAATCGCAATAATTATTTCAAGATTCAATGAATTTGTAAGCGGCGAACTTTTAAGCGGTTGCGTTGATACGCTGAAAAAATCAGGGGTAGACGAAAAAGACCTGCTTGTTGTCTGGACGCCAGGGGCCTTTGAAATTCCCCAGGTTTTAAATAAAATTGACACTAAAAAAGTAGATGCTGTCATAACGCTTGGCGCGGTAATAAGGGGAGATACTCCGCACTTTGATTACATAGCTTCCGAAGTCGCCAAGGGAGTTAGCAAGCTTTCTCTGGATAAAAACATTCCCGTCACATTCGGCATAATTACTGCTGACAGTACGGAACAGGCAATAGAACGCGCCGGGACAAAACAGGGCAATAAAGGCAGAGACGCTGCTCTTTCAGCTTTAGAGATGGCAAATATTTATACCCAAATTTAATTTAAAAGATGGCCGGCAGATGCGTTATCTGTTATCTGCCATACTATCCGTTCTTACTTAATATATTTATGCGCTTACGCTCAAAGGCTAGGGAAATTGCTTTACACATACTTTATCAAATTGAAATAGCTAAAACCGGCTATCAATTGGCCCACCAGAATTATCTGAAAAGTTATCCACAAAAACAGGAAGTTATTGATTTTTCACTTACGCTGGTAGAGGGCGTATGCAAAAATCTGCAAAATCTGGACGCCTTGATTAAAAAATATGTAAAAAACTGGGAAATTGACCGGATGGCTGTTATAGACAGAAACATATTGCGGCTCGCTTGTTTTGAAATTATAAATCTTCCGGAAGTACCGCCGAAAGTTGCGATAAATGAAGCCATAGAGTTAGCCAAACGTTTCGGGGATATTGATTCGCCGCGTTTCGTAAACGGCGTACTCGACAAAATTTATAAAATGGAAAGCAAAAAGGTTGATCCGGTAACGCAGTAATTCCGCTACAAGCTATTTTCTTGCTTTATGAACACAGACGCCAACAAAGATAATTTAATCAAAAAATGTGACCTGCATATTCACTCTGCCTTTTCAGACAGCGACGCAACAATTGAAGAAATTTTTAAAACCGCCAAAGAAAAGGGAGTTTGCGCTGTAGCCATTACTGACCACGACACTGTCGATGGATTAATCGAAGCAAGAAAGGCAAGTAATACTTACGGTGTTGAGCTTGTTGAGGGAATTGAATTAAGTTCTCAAAAGGACGATATGGAAATACATGTTCTTGGGTATTTTTTAGATTCTCAAAACCCGGAGCTTAAAAAGGAATTATCCGATATATATATTTTAAGAAAAGAGCGCCTTATAAAAATGATAGATAAGCTTAAAATTTTAGGCCTAAGATTAGACAGTGAGGAGATATTTGAAAAAACTAAAAATGCAATACCAACCCGCCTGCATTTAGCTCTTTATCTTATAAAAAAAGGCTACGCTAAATCTATAGGCCAGGCTTTTGAAAAGTATCTTTCGCCAGGTAAGCCCGGTTATATAGCGCGCTTTAAATACTCGGTAGAGGAAGCAATAAAATTAATCAAAAACTACGGCGGCCTTGCATTTTTGGCTCATCCAAACGTCATACCGGACCAGTCATGGATTGAAGAGTTTGCTGCAATGGGTATTGACGGCTTGGAGGTAATTTATCCGCGTTTTTCTAATGCGAAAATTTTAATGTACAAAAACATGGCGGATAAATTAGGTATTTTAAAAAGCGGCGGGTCTGATGCTCATGGAAGTTATAGGGATTTTACCAAAATAGGCGACGTTACTATTCCTTATGAATGGTTAGAGGCAATGAAAAAGAAAAAAGGAATTTAATTCGTGGCAAAACAGGATATTTATTTTTTAGAAAAAACATTGGAGCTTGCAGCGAGGGCAGAGGGTTTTACCTCGCCGAATCCTATGGTTGGCGCTGTTATTGTAAAAAATAACAGAGAAACTTCCTGCGGCTATCATAAAAAAAGCGGGAAGGCTCACGCAGAAATTGAAGCCATAAATAACGCAAAAGTAAATTTGCGCGGCGCAACTTTATATGTGAATTTAGAGCCGTGTTGTCATTTTGGCAAAACTCCGCCTTGTGTTGATAAAATTATGCATTCCGGCATAAAACGGGTGGTTGTAGCAACAAAGGATCCGAATCCGATTGTGCATGGTAAATCCATGAACAAACTTAAAAAAGCAGGCATTAAAGTAAGCGTTGGTTTGCTAAGAGAAAAAGCCCGCAGGCTTAACGAGGTATTTTTTAAAAATATGGAAGCAAAAAGGCCTTTTGTTGCACTTAAGCTTGCTCAAAGCCTGGATGGAAAAATTGCAGCAGCCAATGGGGAGTCTAAATGGATTACCGGCGAAAAGGCGAGAATTTTCGCAAAGAAATTACGCGACAAATATGATTGTGTTTTAGTCGGCGTAAATACAGTGATAAAAGATAACCCGCATCTTAACGGGTTTAGAAAAATTCCTTATAAGGTAGTAATTGATCCGAAGCTGCGCGTGCC
>JAQVOZ010000130.1 GCA_028702365.1 Candidatus Omnitrophota bacterium
CATTTATTATATCATTTTCTTTAAATACTTCATCACCTATAACAGCAACGCTGCCATCTTCAGAATATATAATCCCTTTTAGAATAAACCCTGCAGGGCCGGTTATTTTTTTGATAAGCAATTGCCCGCCTTCAGTTATAAGCGGAGAAAACGGGTCGCGCTGTTCGCTGTTAAAAGGGTATTTGTTATTTTCTGAAATAGCCTCAAACTGCAAGTTGCAAAAATACAACCCGCACAATATTAAAATGGCTAAAAATGTTATTTTTCTTTTACCAAGCCGCATATTACCATTTCTATTAAGTGATAGGGCGAATCTGAAATAATCCGCATCTCCAAGACATCAAAAAAATACTTGCCATCTTGAAGGAAATCCATAAATTGAGCAAAGTTATGGAAAGAACTTGCCGCATTTACCGTTATGGGCAAGTATTTAAATTTACCCAGCTTGCTTGCAGCGTAATCCTGGAGGGGCTGGGGTTTCAGGGCTTTTATCTGTACGCTGAAATTTTTGCTTTCCGAAGAGATATAAGAAAATAGCGCGGAGTCTTGCTGTGGCAATATAAACTTTTCGCGCATATCAGCTATTTCTTTTTTGAGGCTATCGCTTTTTTTTACGTAATTTTCTTTGTTCGGCCATTCTCTTTCGATAGTAATAAGGTCCTGCTTTGTCTTGGATATTTTTTTATTTATACCAGAGATTGCTCCCACTTCCAGAATCAGCAGGAAGATTTCAACAAGCAATATAGTCGACGCAGCAATTATCAAAATAATATTTTTATCTAACTTTAGTTTGCGCATTCTACATAAAATTCAAGTACTTCAGCTCCGTTAAAATCTTTCTTTTGCGAATCTTTTATATTTATTTTTTTAAACCTTGAGCTGAAATATTCCTTGGCCTTTAAATTATTTATAAATTTCTCCAGGGAAATAAGATAATCTTCGTCAATTTTAACGATATAGCCTCTTATGTCTAAAGTGTCCTTCTTTAGATCCATATTATTAAACCATATATTCTTTGGGAGAGAAGAAAAAATGTCTTCAAAAATGTCCGACATCTGGTTCTTTGGCGTAAGCAGCTTCCTGAATTCATTCTTTTCATTTTCAAGATTTACTATGTCTTGTTTTATTCCGCCAAGTGTAGTGTATTTTTCTTTCCACTTTGCCCACTTTATCTCGTCATATTTATAAACACTTGCCTTTATGCCGATTAATACCCCGAGCGCGATAATAATAACCAATAAAAGCAGTGTGCACAGGCTTATATAATATGAAATTTTTTTCAATAAAGCATTTTCCTCCCTTTTTTGCTTGGGGCTTAAGTTTATGTAGATTTTATCCATAGCTTGAAAGCTCTATAAAATAATGCCGCTGCTTACCGAAAATGTATTTTTTATCATATTGAATTGTTCCGGCTTAAAAACCGATTTTAAATTCAAAAGGTTATCCAAAAATAATACCTCGCATTCAAGATACTCCTTAAATAACGCCTCTATCCCTCCGATTGAAGATAACCCGCCGGTTAGGAAAACTTTCTCGATGCGTTCTCCTTTATTTACCTCAAAATAATCAAAAGAACTCTTAACCTCACGGCAAAGCGCTGCAATGTTATCCTGTGACAACTCCAAAAATTCTTTATGGTTTTCTGTTGCGGCAATCCATTTATCTATTGACTGTATCGGTACATTTTTTACATTCGAGATAATGCTTAAAATATCTTTCGTCCCGAAGGTTAAATCGCGCGTCATAAAAGGAACGCCGTTTCTTAAAACAGTAAGGGTAGAAAATCCGTAACCGATATCAAGGATGCTTGTATTTATTTTCTTTTCTTCTTTATAATAAGCTAAAAAAACATTAACCAGGCATATGCTGTCCAGGCTTATATCCAAAATTTCCTTTTTTTCCTTCTCAAAAATATCTATAGCGCTATTTATAAGCTCTTTTTTGGCAACGGCGAGAAGCAGGAATAAATCGGAAGGATTTTCTTCCAGGATAGAAAAATCAAAGTAAACTTCTTCCGGAGGGAAGGGAATGTGTTTATTCAATTCATAGAAAAGTGTTTGTTTGATTTTCTTTTTATCGATTTTAGGAAAATTGAAGTATCGAACCAGGGTAGAATTATCTTTAACGGACAGCTTTACCTTGTTGGTTGAGATGTTTTTTTCCTGCCATATCTGCTTTAAGGTAGTTGGTAATTCTTTTTTTTCTTTTATAAAATAATCCGTAACGCGTCCGGCGCGGACTATCAGCCCTTTTACGTAATAGTTGCCGATATTGATACCGACGAAATCCTGAGTTTCTTTTTTAAAAAAGTTATTGAACAGGCGGATCGTTTTCACCGGCCCCCCCTCCTTCTTTCGCCCTTATGGTTCCTGATTCATCCAGGTAGAAATACCGGACACCGGTCTTACCGGGAGTTTTTGGGCTGGCCAGAAGACGGAAATTATCATCGTCCTGGTACTCATACGTATAGACATAACCTGATTTTACGTTATTTATAAAATCTTTGTCTATATAGGGGGGAGTTGAATTCGGGGTTACGAGGTCTTCGATGCTTTTCGGGTATTTGTAATCATTGGTCATATAGTACTGCTGTATTGCTTTTCCTATAGAGGTGAGGTTACTTACGGTAGAAACTTCGTTTGAATTGACCCTGGCACGTAATACATTAGGGACTGTTAATATGGCCAATACCAGTAGTATTGATATGGCAATCATTATTTCAACGAGAGTAAATCCTTTGAGGAAAAATTTTTCTTGTTGCTTATCCATTTATTTTATTGATGTTTATCAAATTTCTTTCAAATACAAAATGCAATTTGACTGCAATATTATATCGAAGCCAAATTTTTAAAAATTTATAACCGGCTAAACTCTTAAAAGTATATTATTATGTATAAAGCGATTTGTCAATTTATCTCTTTACAAATAAGGAAGGCGGGAGAAAAAATAAAAGAGGGGCAAATATCTTTGCCCCTCTTTTGTAGATAACTTCTATCTGCGTTTAGTTGGTTGCTGGTAAAGCTATACACGCAGCCCTACTAGCAATGGCTCCTCCGGCTGCCTGAACTCTAAGTACGCCGTCATCAGCTACACAGAATGAACGTGTTCCGGTTTGGTTTGCCGTAACAGGAACAGCGCTAACGCAAAAAGTATTTGCATCGGGTGCAGCTTGAGCATCGGCAAACACATAACCCTGCTTTCCGGTCGCATCATTAACTGTAGCATCAATATACGGTGGAACTGCAGCTATCAACTGTGCTAATGTAGCATAGTTAGCGTTAACACTTCTATAGCTTTGTTCAGTAGCTGAAATAGTACCCAAGGTTGACTGTGCTGCTGTTTCATTAGCATTAAGTCTTTGGCGCATGATATTTGGAATAGAAATGGCGGCCAAAAGCGCAATAATAGCTACAACTATCATAATTTCTACAAGAGTAAAACCTTTTTTCATCTTACACCTCCGTTTTTTTTATAACTCAAAGCCCTCATTTACCTTTCTCCACCTCCTTTTTAAGAGCTTTGCTTAGTAAAATAATTATAAAGAAATATTACTAATTAAAGGTTAATATAGGTGAAAATTAGAAGATAAGCGGGTCAGTTTGGATGATTAGAAGACAGAACAAAGCTTATTACGGATTATTTTTATATTAATAAAAACCGTTAAAATAAAGCTTTTTTGACCCCTGTACGCCCTCTACTTTTAAAAGAACAGTTTTGCTACCCAACAGGCCGAAGGCCTGCTAGGCTATTTCAAATATACCATATACCTTACCCATTGTCAATCAGCAGAAACGCCTGAAAACATTAGCTTTTTTACTATTAAATAGCTTGGGAGAGGACTTGCCGGCTTTTAGGCTTATTGTTAGCTATTACGCCTATTTGTTTAAATACTGGGTTATCTGAATAATCGGTAGGAACAAAGAAATAACTATTCCGCCGACAACCACGCCTAAGAATAGTATAATCACAGGTTCAATTAAGCTTGAAAGCCCGGCGACCATAGCATCGGTCTGCTCTTCGTAAAATTGCGCAACCTTAGAAAGCATCTCCTCAAGACGGCCGCTGCGTTCTCCTATCGAAACCATCCTTACAACCATGGGAGGGAAAATACCTGTTTCTTCAAGGGGGGTCGAGATAGTCTGGCCTTCCTGGATAAACTTTTTTGACTTCATTACAGCCTCTTCTATAATCTTGTTGCCTGAAGTCTTCCCCACTATCTCAAGGCATTTTATTATAGGCACGCCGCTTTTGATTAGAGTGGAAAATGTCCTGGCAAATCTTGCTATTGCTATCTTTTTGATGAGACCCCCTAAGACCGGCAGCTTAAGAAGCATTTTATGGTAATTCTTTTTACCTTTGTCAGTGCTGATATATCTTAAAAGCAAAAACATGCTTACTATTATAAAAATAATTATGGTTATTATGTTTTCTTTCTTGCTCAAAAAAACCGAGATATTTATCAGTATCAGGGTAGGTAAAGGAAGTTTTGCGTTTAAGCTGTCAAAAATACTTTTAAACGTAGGAATAACGCGGATCATAAGAAATGCCGTAATACCCATTGCCATAAGCACGACAATTATTGGATAATACATGGCAGAAATTATTTTTTTCTTAAGTGCGCTGCTTTTTTCAAGATACACGGAAACTCTATCCAAAATTGAAGGTAAGTTTCCGCTTACCTCTCCTGCTTCAACCATGCTTATATATATCTCCGGAAATATCCTTGGATGTTTACTGAAAGCGCTGGAAATAGAAGCTCCTTCCCTGACATCCTTTAATATAAGCCCCAAGGCGTCCTTAAAAACGTTACTTTCTACCTGGCTGCGAAGTATTTCCAAACACTCAACAACAGGAATACCGCTTTCAATAA
>JAQVOZ010000131.1 GCA_028702365.1 Candidatus Omnitrophota bacterium
TTGAAATTCGATAGAGATAGGTTGATTCTTAAATTTCCTTACTTTAATGAGCGTTGTCCGAAATGCGCAAATTGCAAGAAAAGCCACTTGCGAAGAACGGATGTTAGCGATAAAATTTCTATCTATATTGGGGACGGCCTTTCTGATATTTGTGCTGCCGAATACGCAGATGTTGTTTTTGCCAAAGCAAGTTTGCTTAAGCATTTTAAGAATCAAAATATGGGGCATTTCGAATTCGATACCTTGGCAGTCGTGTATAATTATCTAAAGGAGACTGAATCATGACTAGGAAAGCAAAAGCGTCGGTGCAATCGCAAAACGAACTTTTAAAGCTAGAAGAAAAATATTGTTCGTGGGGAGATACTGTACATTATTCCAAGGAGCCGAAAATATTCGAACGGGCGAAAGGTTCGTATTTGTATGATGATAGCGGTATAGAGTATCTTGATTTGCAGATGTGGTATTCTGCAGCGAATTTTGGCTACGGCAACAAACGCTTAAATTCAGTTTTAAAAAACCAAATAGATAAACTTCCGCAGCTTGCCTGCCAATATTTGCATAAGGAAAAAATTGAGCTCGCTGCCAAATTATGCCAGATTAATGAAAAAAAATTGAACGCCAAAGGGAGAGTGCACTTTAGCGTAGGCGGTGCATCTGCCCTTGAAGATTCGATGAAACTGGTGAGAAACGCAACCGGGAAAAATCTGGTATTTGCTTTTTTTGGCAGTTATCATGGAAGAACCCTTGAGGCAAGCTCGATTACTTCAAGCTATCGCTACAGGCGGCGTTTCGGGCATTTCGCAAATCGCGCTCATTTTCTGCCGTATCCGTATTGCTTTAGGTGTTTTTACGAAAAAGACAGGGAAACCTGCGGTTTATACTGCGTCAAGCAATTCGAAAAACTTTTCGAATCGGAATATTATTCTGTTTATGATTCAAAGGCCGATGAATGCGAGTTTACGGCATTTTATGCCGAAGCCGTCCAGGGGACCGGAGGCTATATAGTCCCTCCTAAAAATTACTTTATAGAGCTTAAAAAAATTCTGGACAGGTATAAAATATTTTTAATTGACGATGAAATACAAATGGGTTTCTACCGTACCGGCAAATTCTGGGCGATAGAAAATTTCGGTGTTACTCCGGATATTTTGGCATTCGGTAAGGCTCTCACTAACGGCCTTAATCCGCTAGGAGGTATATGGGCCAAGGAAAAATTAATTTCCCCGGGAGTTTTCCCTCCAGGCTCAACACATTCAACATTTTCTTCCAACACTCTCGGCACAGCTGTAGGACTTGAAACTTTAAAGATTATCGAAGACTCTGATTTTGAAACCAGCATCAACCAGAAAGGTAAGTATTTCGTAAGGCGGTTTAAGGAACTGCAGCAAAAATACCCCAACATAGGCGATGTAGACGGTATTGGCATGGCAATAAGGGTTGAAATGTGCGAAGCTGATGGATTTACCCCGAGCCGCGCTCTTACCGATAAAATCTGCGAAATTGGCTTAAGCGGAAAGTTATCGGCGCAGGGTAAAAGAAGAGGGTTGATACTTGACGTCGGAGGTTATTACAAAAACGTATTCACGCTCGCGCCTTCATTTTATGTGTCTAACAACGAAATTGACCTGGCAGTTGAGCTCTTTGAAGAAGCCCTAATAAAAGCACTTAAGGAGTAATTTTTATCCACGGGTATGATTATGAAGTGTTTGTCTCCGGAAGCTGGGCTTTGCGCAAATTCAATACGCATATTGGATTTTGACGGAAGTATCTTGGCCCAGGCCAGCCTTCTTGAGAGATACACAAAACCACCATATTCTGCTCAAATAGTTGATTTTAAAGATATTGCATCTACCTGCCGGTATCTGGCAACCAAGAAAACTTTTGCCAAGATACGGGAGCGGCTTACAAACTCTTCGCATAACGCAATAACGCTTTATGGTTCAGGCGATTTCCATCACATTTCAAGTGTGTTGTTGTCTTTTTTCAACAAACCATTGGGAGTGATTGTGTTTGACCATCATCCTGATTGGGATGGGTTTTCCCCCTGTGTAAGTTGTGGCTCATGGATTGCGGGGATAAGCAAAATAGAAAATATAAAAAAAATAATTTTGCTTGGGCCGTCCTCGGATGATTTATCAGCCAGGGGTTTGATTACTGCGTATCTTAAGAGTGTAAAAAACGGGAAATTGGAAATTTTTCCTTACGAAAAAGATTCTTCACGGGCATATTTTCATTATTTTAAAGATACTAACTGTTTCACGGTTAGACGTGGTATCTTTGGTTCAACCCTGTGCTGGGCCAGTCTTAAAGAAAAAAGCGAAAATTTTATAAAGGACTTGCTAAAAAATATGCCGGTAGACGATGTGTACGTAAGTATTGATAAGGATTGTTTATCAAATGCTTACGCAGTTACAAATTGGGAGCAAGGTTTAATGCCCTTAGATTGGCTGTCTTCCGCGCTTTCAATAATAAAAGAAGAAAAAAAAATAGTTGGCATGGATATTACCGGAGAATACTCGCCAATTGTAATTAAGAATCCTGTAAAAAGATTCCTTTCGTCATTAGACCATCCAAAACAAACCGCAGAAACTATTACACCTTCCAAAATAGTTTCTATTAATGAGGCTGCCAATTTAAAAATTCTTGAGTTATTCCTCAGATAGCTTAATCTTCGATACGGAGGTTTTTGTATTTCGTGAGGTCTTTAAGGACAGAGTCAAATTTTTTCGGCTCAATCAACTTAACGATAGGTTTCATCAGAAAATTAAGCAGCGGATTAAAGCTTTTAATGTAAATAAATAGAGGAACGAGCGAAGCGCCTAATCGTATTTTTGCATCGTAATCTCCTTGCCCGGGCTGATAAAAACGAACATTGTTTTTGATGCACCAGTCTATATTGTGGCAAAATGTAGTGTAGTAAGTGTGATATTTTAGGGTAAAATTATAATCAAAACCGATGAACTTATCTATGCAGGTGCCGTTTTCTATAAAACACAAGTTGAACGCAACAATTTTTCCTTCATGACGGGTAATAAAATATTTTGCAGAGTTAGGCATGTTGCGGCAAATTTTTAGAAAAAAATCCGGAGTAAGTATTTCGAAGTGTATATCGGAATCGTTGAAATTATTCATATACAATTTATAAATTTCATCAATTGAGTCATCTACGCAATCTGTAATTTCCGTCTCAAGCCTGATAACCCCCGAAGATTTTCTTAACTTCCTTCTTACGTCTTTTCTCGTGCTTGAACCTAAACTAGCTATATATTCCTCAAGGCTTTTTGCTTTTATTTCGAAGCGAGTTGTAGGAAAGTTTTCCATGGGCACAAAACCGGCAGCAATTAGATGGTTGTTCAGCCCGCCATCTTTTT
Organism: Candidatus Omnitrophota bacterium; assembly: GCA_028702365.1. Classification (GTDB taxonomy): domain Bacteria; phylum Omnitrophota; class Gorgyraeia; order Duberdicusellales; family 4484-171; genus JAJYOP01. The sequence goes on from JAQVOZ010000131.1 coordinate 3,372, forward strand.
TTGCCAGGTTATAAATTGATATTGTTTTTATTTTATTGATGCGGCTAAATTCGTAGATTTTATCAAGGGCATTTGAAATTATCTTCATTCTGTCTTCGTTTTTGGATGTAGCGATGTAAAGCTCTTCAGTAGTAGGGCTTCCAATAAATATCATTCGCATCATCAAAAACCGTTTAAACAATTTGCGTATAAAAAAAATCAATTTGTGCAGCGGCCCCCGTATGAGCGTTGTCATTGAAAAATCCATGGTAAAGAAGGGGATTATCGCGATAAGATTGCCTGCTCGTTTTGCAGTTAGATAGAACATGGAAAATTCTTTGAGGCTTGATTCTTCCAATGTCTTATGATAGCCGTAGCCTTCAATTACTTCTTTTGGGAATAACCTTTCCCAGTCGTCTCTGGAAATGGCGTTTATCGTGTTTACTACCTCAAAAGTGAGGCCAGAATTAATTTCTTGCATAAAAATTAGTATACCAAATTAACTTTGAAATACAATAAAGCTTTATCGAAAAAAAATATGTGATATAATGAAAAATTCATATGGAACAAACTAACGCAAAATTTAAAATTTATCTTAAGGGCGGAGAGAACGCGATCTTGCTTGTCCATGGCATTACCGGCACCCCCTCGGAAATGCGTTATCTTGCAAAATCTCTTAATAAAGCCGGATATACCGTACTGTGTAATACCTTGCCTCATCATTGCGGAAGTTTGGAGGAGCTTAAGAAGGCTACCTGGCAGGAAATAGCAGCCTTATGCATAGATGACTTTAAATCGCTTAAAAATGAGCATAAGAAGGTTTTTGTCGCCGGTTTGTCTATGGGCGCGCTGGTTTCCATACATATCGCTTCACAATTTCCAAATGATGTTACCGGTGTCATTGCTTTTGCACCTACCTTATTTTATGACGGCTGGGCAGTGCATAAGGGGCAGGTTTTGCTTCCGCTTGCCTGGCACGTGCCTTATTTTCGTAACAAAATAGATATCCGCGAAAATCCGCCCTACGGCCTTAAGGATGAAAGCCTGCGTAATACCATTCATGCTTTTTATAGTAATGCAGCAAAAGGCAGTGCGGGCGAAAAAATGGTGATGTTTGGAAGCCCTTTTTTCCCGCTGGCAAGCCTTTATCAGCATCATCAATTCGCGAAGGTCGTTAAAAAGGAACTGCCTCGAGTGAAAACCCCTATTCTTATAATGCATGCCAAAGAAGATGATATGACTAGCATTAAGAATGCACAGTATATCTATAAAAATATCGCCTCATCCGATAAGTCGCTTATTGTTCTTGAAAATTCTTACCATATGATAGTTATCGATAAAGACAAAGAGCGAGTTGTGGATGAAACGATAAGATTTATGAATAGTCATTAAAAATATAAAACTAATGGAATGCGATGCAATAGTTATCGGCGCAGGCGCTGGCGGGCTGGCCTCGGCACTTAAACTTTCCTCCAAAGGGAAAAAGGTTTTAGTAATTGAGCGTCAACCTGT
>JAQVOZ010000132.1 GCA_028702365.1 Candidatus Omnitrophota bacterium
CTAAGCTGCGTTTTACGTATGCCTGCATGATAAGCGCAACGCCTATCATTACTGCTATAAACAGAGCATACTGTAGCGTTGCCTGCGCCTTTCTGTAAGTATTCATAGTAGTATTATACACTCCCTTTCAAACTTGGCCGATAGGAATCCTGCATTTAAATTCCACTGGGTGTAGTGCCTTTATCCTTGCCTATCCACTTTTCCTGATCAAGCGATTTTATCTGCCGTGTCGAATTCTGTGTCTGCTTCATGCCCCCGATATTAACTGTGGTTTGCGTGTTATAACCTTTAATAGTGCTTTCAGTCATGTTCGCGGTTAAATTCGAGAACATATTGTCTTGCTTAAACGTTAACCCTGGCGAATATTGCTCACCTATTTCATCGCCTGACGCCTGCAGCCTTCCCTGTACACTTCTTTTTAAATAATTCTGCATTGTAAGTAGCCCTCCTACTACAACGCTTATAAGAAGTGCGTATTCCAATGTGCTTTGTGCATGTCTGACTTTTGTTAACACTTTAGCACCTCCTTTTTATTATTTGCTTTCAGTAGAACTCCATGTAGCGCTACTGTTATCTGTCGTAGTTATCCAAGGCGTATCGCTGCCCGGTTCAACATAATTTTCTGTTCTAACACGATTTTGCCACTGCTCTGAGGTTGTCTTGGTACCTGTTGTGGGTTCGTATTCTTGGCCGTTTGAAAGGGCCATTGCTGCCTCGTGAATTCGTGCCTGAATAGCGCGCTTTACTTCAGCCTGTATGCCCATTGCTGCTGCAACAACAAGCGAAAGCAGTATCGCGTATTCCGCTGTAGATTGTGCTTTTCTTAATTTCTTTAGCATTTTATTTACACCTCCTTTAAGCTTAATTTCCGCCTACGTTGTTACGAAAATTGGTAGATGCATCTGTGATAGTTCCTGATGCTTCATTAAACATTTTGTCTACTGCCTTTGTCACAACGCCGTTTTGGCCCGTAGCTGCTACTACTGCCGCAACTATTGCCGAAAGAACCAGTATGTACTCCAAAATACTTTGGGCTTTTCTCACTACCATTTCAATTCACCTCCTCTACTTATCTTACCCCGTTTATTGGATGATACAGGTCAGCCCACACATGAGCAAACCGTGCATTGACCGACTTATAAACATAACCTGACATCGCTATAAGAGCAAAGATAATAATTGCTATTAAGGCTGAATAATCAAGGAAGCTTTGGGCTTTTCTCTTAAGTGTTAAATTTTTGTTATTTATATTTGTATCCATAAATTACTTGCCTTTTGGGCTTTGCGGAGTAGGGCTGCTGCCTCCAGTATGGTTGATATTTCCGTTCTCCGGATTACTATTAACCCAATTGTTGTAATTATATCCGCCTGTATAATTCGGTCCGTGATAAGGATCTGTATTGTTGGGGTTTTGTGTGTTTGTCTGCGGCGGCACATAATACGGCTCCCCTGGTACATGCCTGGGTGGCTGCGGGTCTTCTAAAATCGTTGCTGTAGCAGACCGAGTTGAATTTAAGCTGTCTTCTAAATTGATTTGCACAACATGGCCCACTCCTATTGTGTTTATAACTATAGCTACCATAATTGCCGCTAAGACCATTAAATATTCCAGAATACTTTGTGTTTTTTTTGTCCGTATTCTGTTAATATTAAGCCTCATATTTCTCCTTATATTTGCCCCGCGCCACGGGTAGATTCGTTTAATTCCTGGTTTAAATGCCTCTGCCTTATTTCCAGTATTCTTGAAACATAAAGGCTCATACCAGAGACAGCGGCCGACACAATCAAAATAAGAGATACGTATTCAATTATGCTCTGGCCATATATTTTTTTTCTGAAAATATTTAACATTTATTCTCCTTCCGGATCCGGCCCTGGGTAAGGGTCATCCGGTGTTGGGAGAGGTTCTTCCGGTACTGGAGCAGGTAAATTAGGCGCATCGGGATTGTTCACGAAATCCTTGGGTATTTTGCCGTTAAATGTCGGCTGCGGGTCATCCCAATCGGAAGGCCACTTGTATTGATCATTTGGGACTCCGTCATTGAGAGTTTTACCATCCAGCGTTTTAGTCTGCCGATAGCTAGGTATCTGGCCTCTGTAGTCTGTGCCGGCTTTCTGAATGAACACAACAAAACCAGCCATACTTACACCTGCGAAAACTGCAGTTACGCAAATATATTCGATTATCGATTGGGCCTTTTTTAAGTTTTTCTTTTTCATATTCTTCCCCTTTAAATAAAAAGCCGGACTGCCGACTCATAAATGAGACGTTCGGCAGCCCGGCTGTCCTAAAAAAACTAGAAACCAGTAACCTGAAACTTTTTGGACCCGTGGCTTTGCGCCTCTCGACTTTGCGTCGAGACTTGCCTTTTCGTCGCCTCCTGACCCTTTAAGTATACCATATTTGTGTGAAAAAAGACAAGCCAGCCTTGATTATTTTTGAAACCGCTTACAGAAAATAACCAGCGAAAAATATAGACATTTTAGCCCCTATTTATTAATTTTAGATTAATTAGCGTGTTAGATATTAATAGCTTGCGGCCCGAGATTAAGGCGGGCGGATTTTTTGTATCGCAGTTTAAACCGGCCTAGACCATAAAAACCCGCTTATCTGCGATATAAAGGCAGGTATTATTGATTTCTTTCTTGGCATCCGCGGAAATGCCCTTCATTACTATTTTGCAAAAATTTTTTCCTAAAATGTATTGGCCGTAATTATTAATGAATGTGGTTTCCTTAAATTGCTCTTTGAATATTACGGCAAGAATGTCTGCGATTTGTTTAAAATCTGCTTCTTTTTCGAAGCTTAAAATATCAGGTATATGCGCGCCTAAGTTCTTTTTACCTTCTTTATTCATAAAAAAGTTTTCGATTATCTTCATATCGCTTAGGAATGATTTTTCCATATACTGCCAGATAAATATATATTTTTCTAAAAGGCCGGCTAAGTTGGTTTTCCTGTCGGTTAAAACTGCCCAGTTTGGAAGCATTTTTTCTTTGTTTTTTATAAGAATATTGTTTAATATAACAGCTTGTGCGCCCTTGGATTGTGAAAATCTTGTAAGCACGGGCACATAAAGGACGCTGCCTGTGGCAGCCGGCAGCCTTTTGAATCTTTTTGCTTTTTCCAAGAATGAAGCGCCTTTGCCCAATATCTTTGGATAATACCCTATTGCGAAAACCGGGGAAGATAAATTGCATTCGATTTTCTCAAGTACCTTGCCTTGCCCGTCCAATAATTCTATTTTGTTAATTCCGGAAGATAAGCCGTCTACGAACCTTATCGTAAGCGGTGAAAGATAATCAAAACTTTTAGTATAACCTATAATTATGGTTTTATCTTTTATAAGCTTAGATAGTTTAGCTTTTACGTAATGTAAAGGCATAAAAAAATCATCGATATTGCATGGGCCATCCCAAAGCGTGGTCAGTTTCGCGTCGGAAAATCCAGTTGAATTATTTTGAAAATAAAATTTTACTGTTGATACAAGCCTTATCCGTTTCTTTATTTCCTCTAAGCTTATTGCGGGTTTATAATTAGCTGTTCGGGAAGAAAAATATTTTACGTTTTTTGCAGGATATGAAAAACATTCGCAAAGCCGTAAAAATCCGGGCCTTTTTGCGTTTTCTTCGATATTCCCGCCTATGTAAGAGGAAAAACTAAACATTGTTATAAGTTTTTTTAAGAGATTGGCATTTAGGCTTGGATAATAAGCACGCAATTCGTCCCTTAAAAGGTCATAGAGGCCCAGTTCAGAGTCTATAGCCTTAAGCAGCAGCAGCCCGCAGTCTTTAATCAACTTGCTTTGATAAAGGAGAACGTGCTTTTTCCTGCCGGGGGCGGACCTCATGCCTTTCGCCCTGAGAACAGTGCTGATTGTACTTTTTGAAATATTTAACTCGTGTTTTTCTTTTAAAATTCTGGATATGCCTCTTACGCCAAGGTAGGGGTTTTTTTTGGCTTCGCTTAAAATTATATTTTTAAGAGTGGGCTTCATCTTTAAGCCTGGAATATTTTGGCGTTAGTTTTAACTCTATGGCAGGTGAGCGGTTAAGTCATCTCCGAGAAAATCTTCTCATCAAGAAGCCCTAACCTGTTAAATTCTGCAAAAAAGCGGGGATACATTCTCATTACTGTCTTGAATTTTCCTTTTATCCTTCCATCCGGGGTTCTGCCTTCGCGTCTAAAAATAAATAAATCCTGTAGCGCTACTTCACCACGCTCAACGCCACGCGCTTCAGATATATGGGTTATACGCCGCACACCGTCAGGGAAACGTTCCTGCTGTACTATTATATGCAAAGTATTACCTATCATTCTTCTTATTTCCTCAATCGGAAGCTTAATGCCTGATGAAAGAATAAGCGTTTCCATACGGCTGGTAACATCCTGGGGGCTATTTGCATGGATAACCGCAAGGGTTCCGCGATGGCCTGTTGACATTGCCTGAATCATGTCAAGCGCTTCCGGGCCTCTAACTTCACCGACGATTATTCTATCCGGCCTCATACGAAGCGCATTTCTTATCAAATCACGAAGCGTTACCTCTCCCTTTCCATCTTTGTCCGGAGCGCGCGTTTCCATGGGCACAAGATTTTCCTGATGCAGTATCAACTCTGCAGTATCTTCAATGGTTACAACTCGTTCCTGTTCAGGAATGTGATAAGAAAGCATTTCCATTGTTGTAGTTTTTCCGCTTCCGGTGGCTCCTGAGAAAAGCACATTTACTTTTCCGTGTATGCAGGCAATTAGAAAATCTGCCATTTTCTTATTAAGAGTGCCTTCCTTCATAAGGTCTTCAAGGCTATGCAGGTTTCGGTTAAATTTCCTTATTGTAATTGCTGTG
>JAQVOZ010000133.1 GCA_028702365.1 Candidatus Omnitrophota bacterium
TCCTAAAAACGAAAAAACATCCCCTATAGAACCTTTCTCAACAATAACGGGGACAAGCTGGTCGAGCAAAGATTCCGCATCCCTTATGCTTCCGCCTGAAGCGCGGCCTATGGCATATAAAAGATTATCGGTTATTTTCACTCCTTCAATTTCCGTAATGCTCTTTAATTTATTTACGATTTTTTCAAGCGGAATAAGGCTGAATTGAAATTTCTGGCATCGCGATAGAATTGTAGGTATTACTTTGTGGGGATGGGTGGTTGCAAAGATAAATTTGACATGGGCTGGCGGCTCTTCCAGGGTTTTAAGGAGCGCGTTAAATGCTTCCTGAGTAAGCATATGCACTTCATCGATGATATATACCTTACAACGCGAATGCGCCGGGGAAAGTTTTACGTTTTCGCGAAGCGTACGTATCTCATCGATACCCCTGTTTGAGGCACCATCAATTTCAATAATATCCAAAGATGAGCCTTTTGCGATTTCTACGCAGCTTACACACTTGCCACAAGGAGATATTACAGGGTTATTTTCGCTTTCGCAGTTAAGCGCTTTTGCGAAAATCCTTGCAAGAGAGGTTTTACCGGTCCCGCGTGGCCCGCTAAAAAGGTACGCATGATGTATGTGCTTTTTAAGTATCGCATTCTTGATAGAAGTTACGACATGTTCCTGGCCTATTACTTCCTCAAAATTCTGCGGGCGGTACTTTAAAGCGAATGCTATGTATTCCATAGTTAATCCTTGCTGCAAGTATTATAACGTATTAGTGCTGCTATAATAATTTATTTTTTCTTTACTGTGTTTTAGTTACAATCCTGCTAAACTAGCGAAAAAAACACGGAGGGGTGGGGATTTCACTCCTCCGATTAACATCGTTATCGTGGAACCGCTTTTAGGTGGTCCTATATTCTAGCGGTTAGAGCCCCTTTCGCTTCGCGAAAAGCTGGGATTCTGCACCACACCCCTCTTAAAATATCACTCATTGAGTGCTATTTTAAGAAACGGAGGGGTGGGGATTTGAACCCCAGGTACAGCCTTACGACCATACATCGGTTTAGCAAACCGACGCCTTAAACCACTCGGCCACCCCTCCAAAATTTACTACGTAAATTTTGGATCTCGAGCCCTGTAAGGGCTAGAGATCTTCAAGCGCAACTAATTAAAACTAACTTCCTTTTCCGGTTAAATTTATTTATCAGTGCAATACCTGCGTGAATAGGTTCTTTATAAGCAATGCGCCGCCGGTTAAACCTTCAACCAAAATTTTTCCCAGATTTATTTCAAATGCCGCCATTAAATAAACTCCGAGCAATAAAAGGTTTACTATATAGAGAATACTAAAATTAAAGAAATAATTTATGACACCGGAAAAAGTTTTACCTTTATTCTCCCGCGCGATAAAAATAAGGTGCGACGTAAAAACAAAACCTCCCAGAAAAACAAAAATTTCTTTATCAATTTCCAGATTAAATGCTTTTGGAAGTATAAAATAACCAAGGCTTAAAAGAATCAGAAACGAAGGCACGAGATAAGAAAGAAACGATGAATGAAAGAAAAAATTCTGTATCTTTTTATAAATCTCATTTAAATCGATGATGAAAGTATAGAATGAAAAGGCCGAAAGCGCCGAGAAAAAAAGAACATTTAGATTAAGCGCATTCTGCGCTCTTAGCTCTTTAAAAAATTCTTTGCTTATGGAAATTACGAAACAAAATAGAATCAGAAAAAGAAAAAACTTTATTAATGTAAAAAATGAATTTTGTTTTGTGCCTTTCTCTTCCATTTAACACCTCTTTCTTAAAGATTATAAAGAAATTTTTTCTAAACCGCCCATATATGGCCGTAAAACTTCGGGTATCATAATTGCCCCATCTGCCTGCTGATAGTTTTCAAAAATACTGACCACCAAACGCGCCAAGGCGACACCAGAGCCGTTTAAGGTGTGGACAAATTTTAATTTCCCGGTTTCTTTATCTTTGTAGCGTATATCACCGCGTCTGGCCTGGAAATCTTCAAAATTACTGCAGCTTGAAACTTCAAGCCATTTGTCTATTCCGGGCGCATAAATTTCAATATCATAACACTTTGCCGCCGCAAAACTCAGATCTCCCGTTGCAAGCATTAACACGCGGTAAGGAATATTAAGTAATTCAAGCACAGCGCAAGCGTTGTTTAAAAGTTTTTCAAGTTCATCGTAGGAATTTTCAGGCTTTACAAATTTTACCATCTCAACTTTATCAAACTGATGGACGCGCATAAGGCCTTTTGTATCTTTGCCATACGACCCGGCTTCTCTTCGAAAGCACGCCGTATACGCAGTATAATAAATCGGTAAATCCTCTTCACGCAGAACCTCGCTACGGTGGATATTGGTCACCGGAACTTCCGCTGTAGGAATTAAAAATAACTCATCTTTCTGCAATTCATACATATCTTCCCTTAGCTTCGGTAATTGCCCGGTTGAATGCATAGAATTTTCGTTAACCAACATAGGAGGAAATATTTCTTTGTAGCCATGTTTCTGAGTATGCAAATCCAGCATAAAATTAATCAAAGCGCGTTCCATGCGCGCTCCCAAGCCTTTAAATAAAACAAAATTCGAGCCGCTAATTTTTGCAGCGCGTTTGAAATCAACTATATCCAACTTTTCGGCAAGTGCGATATGGTCCAGCGGCGTAAAATCAAATTTACGTTTGCTGCCCCACTCCTTAACAACCTTATTGTTGGAAGGATGCCCCCTAGGAATAGAGACGTGAGGAATATTAGGAATCCATTGCAATTGTTCTGTGAATTCGTCATCTAATTTACTAAAATCCCCATCAAGCTCATTAAGCTGTTTTTTTATTGCCTTGCCTTCTTCAATTTTTGCTTTTATATCTTTTTTTTCTTTAAGGAGATTTTTCATTTCAGAATCAATTATATTTTGCGATGCGGATAAACCCTCAATCTGGCGCATCAACTTTCTGCGTTCTTCATCGAGCGCAATAAATTTATCAAGATCGAATTTATCATTACGATCTTTAAGCGCTTGCCTTACTATGTCCGGATTTTCTCTAATGAATTTTGGGTCTAACATTTTATTTGATACTTTCTTATTTTCCCGACTCGGCTATCCAACAGGCTAAAAGCCTGCTGGACTAAATATGGTGTAAATTTTCTCCGGAAATTTACACCAACCTCGTCGGGATTAATTAGGCTAAGTTTTTTGCGTGTACAAAAACCTTAGCCTAATTAACCTTTGACAACGCACAGCGGCCGCATTCTGCAAATCTTGCGGGAAATGCCGCTTTTTTGCACAACCTCTATAACGTCATCTATATTCTTATACACTGAAGGTGCCTCTTCTACAATAGTTTTTTTCCCGGTTGCCCTTACTTCAATACCTTTAGCTTTAAGTTCTTTTAAAAGGGCATTTAAATCTATTTTCTTTAATGCCTCGTGGCGCGAAGAAACTCTTCCGGCCCCGTGACAGGTACTTGCGAAAGTTTCTTCTTCGCTTTTTTTGGTGCCAACCAACAAATATGAAGCTCTTCCCATATCTCCCGGTATAATCACAGGCTGGCCTGTTTCTTTATATTTTTCCGGAAGCTCGGGGTGGCCAGGGCCAAAGGAACGCGTTGCGCCTTTTCTATGCACGCACAAAAGTTTGTTCTTACCATCAACAATATGTTTTTCAAATTTTGCTATATTGTGCGCAACGTCATAAATTAAATCCATACCCAGAGACTGCCAGCTTTTGGAAAAAACCTTCTCAAAAGCCAAACGCGTAAGATGCATCAGGGCCTGCCTGTTTGCCCAGGCATAATTTGCCGCCGCACGCATTGCACCGATATATTTCTGCGCTTCAGGGCTATTTACCGGTGCGCAAGCAAGCTGCCTATCCGGCACATTTATTGAATACTTGCTAAGGCAACCAATCATTTGCTTTACGTAATCGTCACATACCTGATAACCCAGGCCTCTTGAGCCTGAATGAATCATAACTGTAATTTGGCCTATGCTTAAGCCTAATTTTTCGGCTGTTTTTGCGTCAAAAACGTCATTAATAACCTGAACTTCAAGAAAATGATTTCCGCTTCCTAACGTTCCTGTCTGTTCCTTGCCTCTTATATATGCGCGTTCGGAAACACTGTCGGGGTCAGCGCCTTCGATAGCTCCGAATTCTTCACAGGATTCTAAATCATCTTTTACTCCGAGCCCGCGTGATACCGCCCATTTTGCTCCATCAGTAAGGACTTTCCTTTCCTCTTTTGCGGATACGCTAATCTCGCCGGTTGAACCTATTCCCGAAGGAACATCCTGATACAGCTTATCTACGATATTAGAAATTTTTCCTTGCACATCCTCGAGGGCCAGATTAGTTTTAAGCAGGCGCACACCGCAATTTATGTCATACCCCACACCACCGGGTGAAATTACTCCGCCATTCTCCGGGTCTGTCGCGGCAACTCCTCCGATAGGAAAACCATAACCCCAATGAATATCCGGCATTGCCAAAGAATGCTTAACAATCCCGGGCAGGAATGCTACGTTTGCAACCTGTTCAAAAGCATTATCGTTCTTTGCTCCGGCAAGAAGCTTATCTGTCGCGTAGATAATACCATCTACCCGCATTCCCGCCTTGTAACTCTTAGGAATCCTGAACCTGCAATCGTCTATTTTTTCGAAACTAATTTCCGGCATCTTAACTTATTCTATCTGCCTGCTGTCCGCTATCCTCAAATTACCACCAATATCTGACCGTATAGGTTACTTTTGTTCCTCCATTTTTAACCACAGGAACCTTGAACCCTATGGTTTGCGCGTCTTTTTTGGTGAATTCATGGGA
>JAQVOZ010000134.1 GCA_028702365.1 Candidatus Omnitrophota bacterium
GGGGGGGACACATTTAATAGAATTTTTGTGCTTCCCAATATCCATAAAATATGCCTTTCTTTGCGAGCAGCTGGTCCAAAGAACCGCTCTCGACAAGCATCCCCTTATCAATGACAATTATTTTGTCAGCATTTTTTATTGTAGAGAATCTGTGGGCAATCACTATAGTGGTCCTGCCCTTCACCGCTTCATCTATAGCTTCTTGAATAAGTTTTTCGGTATTTGTATCAAGGGAACTGGTCGCTTCATCCAGGATAAGTATTTCTGAGCCTTTAAGCAAGGCTCTCGTCAAGGCAATCCTCTGTCTTTCTCCGCCGGATAGCTTAATACCCCTATCGCCTATTTCTGTATTAAAACCATCGGGCAAACGCATTATAAAATCATATATTCGCGTTTTCCTGGTTACTTCACACAATTCTTCGTCAGTAACACACCTATCAAGCCCAAATACTATATTGTTTCTCAGGGTATCATTAAAAAGCAAGGCCTCCTGGCTGACCAAAGCCATGTGCATGCGTGTTGATTTCAGAGTAAAATCTCTTACATCAAAACCATCAAATAGTATCGACTGCGGCGGACAGTCATAGAAACGCACGATTAAACTGATAATGGTTGTTTTGCCGGCGCCTGACGGCCCGACTATTGCTGTCATTTTGCCCTTAGGAATAAAAAAACTGATATCCCTTAAAACAGCCACCCCTTTGGTGTATGAATAATTCAAATGCTTAAACTCAATACCCTTTTTCAAACCCTCAAAATTATTTTTCCCTTCTATGATGAAAAATTTATTTTTGTCGTCTACAATATTTAACAATTCTTTTAGCGGGGGTTTCGCCTGGGCAAAGTTGGCCCTGAGATCGTTAAACACATTAAACAACGGCAATGACCTTTTTGCCGCATAGAAAAATACCACAAAACTGGATATTTCTGCGGGTTTATCCCTTGCCAATAATAATGCCACTATCGCAACCATACCCAAAAGAAATACATTAATAATCAAGTCTTGGACAGGCTCTATCAACCTGAACGTCCTAGCCGCCTTGGAATCTATTATTTTTAACTGTTCGGTTATCTTAGCATAACTGGCTATTGCCTCGCTTTCTTTTGAGTACGCCTTGACTAAAGGTATGCACGACAAAAAATTAAACACTTTACGGTTAAGTTCAGCCCAAGCCTTGTTTCGTAATTGGGCAATTTGATAGATTTTTTTTATAATGAATTTCAAAGAATAGTGCAGCAATGGGAATATACATACTGATATTAGTGTAAGCTTCCAGGAAATCATAAACATAGTTGCGGTGTATATGGTGAGTGTAAAAATACGGTTAGCCGACAATTCGCATACCGTCAATGTCCTTAGCACTGTCTCTGTATAATTTAGAACCATATTCAGATAGCCCTGGCTGGTTCTGTCAAAAAAAAGTTTTCCGAAAATCATAAAGCGGTTAAAGATAAATTTATATACGTTGCTTTGAAAATTTACATGCCAATGCACGGATAAAACTGAATTAAGGTAAATAATTACATTTTTTAGCACAATGGCTATAAAAATCAGGCCTGCAATAAATAAAAAAGCTGTTTGGTTGGGAGATGGCGGGTTAGCAAAAAATTCAGGGAAAAGTGCTATTATATTTTTAAGTACCGGGGTGGTTTTTATGAAATCAAAATTACTGACCATTCCTTTGGCTAAAGGCACTAAAAGGACCAAGCTTATGCCGTCAAAAACAGAAGACAAAAAAGATAAAAAAAGAGGTACAATAATATGAACCGGCTTAACCTGCATTATCGATAAAAATTTACGCAAGATAGCCAGCCGCAAAGAAAATTTTCTTCCAAACTTTTCGAAACCTCTGATACGCATAGTTAAAACCAGCTCACCACTGAAATCTATAAAAGCCCCAAAAAGACTGAACGGAAGTTAACCTTTCCATTCTTTTTATTGACAATTCTTTAATTAGTTTAGAAAAATTTTAACAAACGATGAATATGGCAGAGTTGAAATTGAAATATACTGCCACTAGTTAACAAAAACTTAGCCTTATTTATCCCGCCGCTTACGAGAACCGTAATAATAATAGTAATAATAATGGCTTCTGCGCATATTAACTTTGTTAAAAATTATCCCGTTGATATTGCTCTTTACATCAGCAAGCATACTCATCGAGCGTAATACTGCTTCTCTTGGGGTTTTTTCCGCCATAACTACCATAAAAATGCAATCGGCCAACAAACTTAGTATAATTGAGTCAGTAACTGCCAAAATACAAGGCACGTCAAGAATAATTATGTCAAAAACCTGTTTCAACTCTTCTAAAAATAATTTCATTTTATCCGAACCAATTATTTCCGAGGGATTATGCGGTATGGCCCCACTTGTAATGACATGTAAATTCTCTATCCCCACTCTCTTAAGCACCTTATCCCATTCCTCCTCCCCGTAAAGCACTTCACTTAAACCATGCGATTTGTCAAGACCTAAAATAGCATGAATGTTTGGCCGCCTTAAATCGCAATCTACCAACAGGGTTTTTTTGCCTATTTCGGACATAACAATGGCCAGATTGGTGCTGGTTAAACTTTTGCCTTCTTCGGGATGCGCGCTGGTAAGCATAAGTACTTTTGGCGGATTTGTAAGATTGCTGCTAAGTATGTTAGTGCGTATAGCGCGATAGGACTCTGCCTCCGGAGAACGAGGGTCTAAATTAACGATTACTCGCCTGTTAAAAGAATGAAAAATATTCTCTTTCTCTTGCATATTTTTTTTAATACCTATATATGCTGCCTACAGATACTCTCAATGATGCCCCTTTTTCCTTATATCAGAGCGAATGATAGGGATAACGCCAATAATAGGTTTATGTAGATAATACTCAACGTCTTCGAGCGTTTTTAGGGAACTGTCGATATTTTCCTGTAAAAATGCCGCAGTAATACCCAACACAAGGCCTAAAGATATTGCTATTATAATCCCCGGCACCCCCTGGGTCTTTTCAGGCCTTTTAGGCTCAGTGGCGGCGCGAAGAATTCTTACCTTTGTTGCATTCAAAACTGCATCCAGGCGAAGTTTTTCTTTTTCTTCCATTAATTTATTATATGTTTTTTCATCCATATTAAGTTCTCTGCTTAATTGGCGCACTTTTGAATCTGAACTATCGCCTTCACCAGCGGAGGCAACCGGGAAACTTGCCTCTAGTATTTTTTTAGTAGTATCTTCAGCGTTTTTATATTCTAAAATTTGCGTTTTTAAATCTGCTACCGGTTTTACAGTCTCTTCTCTAATCCGTTCCCTTACATTTTCTATTTCCGCTTCAGCTTCTATGACCTGCGGGTGTTCTTCAGTAAATTGCACCAAAAGCGAAGAAAGTTTCTGCTCCAGGAAAGATAATTTTTCTTTAAGTTTGACCAAGTCTTTCGACTGCGGTATTATAGATAAAATATCCTCATCTGATTTGCGTGAAGCAAGCTTTTCCTCCAATACTTTTAATTTGGCTTCAGCCACCTGCCGGGTTAGTTTAGCATTTATGTAATCCTGCTGAAGCTTATCAAAATTACTACCTTGCCCTGACAACAATTCTCCCTTTTCAAAATTAGGACCATAGCCGCTTAAGGCGCGCCTGGCTTCTTCCATCTTCGTATTTACTATTTCCATTTGCCTTTCTATGTATTCTATTGAATCTTTGGTCCCGCTGGTTATACCCTTAAAGCTCTGTCCGACTATAACACGCGCAGCTATATTCGCGATATCCGCAGCTTTTTTGGGATTTTCGGCTAATGCGCTTACAGCTAAAATATCTGACCCTTCTTCTTGTTCTATTAATAATGACTTGAGTATGAGATCAGGAGTTATGTCTGTGAGTGATTTTTCTGCCAATTCCCCTTCCGTCTTTAAGACTTTGACGTGGTCAAATTCCATATAACGAACCACTTCTTCCGCTAAGGTATGCGTCTTTACAAACCGCTTAATAGCTTCCATCAAATCTACGTTATAAGGGGAGCCTTCGACAATTATAGAAGCGGTTGCTTTATAAACTGCGACTTTTGCCGGCACAAAAAATATACTGGAAACAAGAACGACAACTACCGCCAAAATAATTGTAAATTTTCTTTTCAGTATAATTTCAGCATAATCCCTTAAACTTACTTCTCTTTCTCTGTATTCCATTGTTTTTTAAATTAGCTGCCCAATTTATTTATTATTTCGTTAGCCTGTTCTACTATTTTAGGATTTGATTTTTCACTGGAAATAACCCTCTTGAGCATTTCCCTTGCCTTGTCTTTCTGCCCTAGTTCAATATAACAAAGGCTCATTTGGTAATATTCATAGCCGTCGCTTGAAGCTTCTGCAGCATCTAATATTTTTTGATACATATCAATAGTTTCTTTAAATTTTTTTTGCTTATAATACAAAACTGCGGTGCTACGCATTGCCGATAAGGTAATTGGATAGCCGGGGTATCCTTTTAGTAACTTTTGATATTCAGCAATGGCGTTATCCAGTTCTCCCATATCTAGGAAAATCCCGCCTCTCCAATAGTACGCATAAGGCACCCAGCGGCTTTTTGGGTATTTTTGCAACAATTTTGCATAGGCATTAAGGGCGCTTACGTCTTCCCCCAAAATGTCCATGCAGCCAGCAAGATAATATTGCGCACTCTCAGCTTTCTCGCTATCAGGAAACTCATTAAGAAATTCTGAGTAGGCATATATGGCTTCACGATAATTTCCGCGATTGTGCAGGACCGATGCCCGGTAATATAAAGCAAGGG
>JAQVOZ010000135.1 GCA_028702365.1 Candidatus Omnitrophota bacterium
TTAACTTCCTCTTCAGAATAACCATAAATTTTTTCAGCGGCTTTGTTCCATGAAATAATTATCCCATCCAATGTTTTACCAATAATAGCCTCGTCCGAAGACTGTACTATAGCTGCTAACTGCTGATTCGCTTCTTCTTTACGCCTGCGTTCGGTGATGTCCCTAAATACCAATACCGCGCCCATAATATTGCCTTTTTCATCCTTAATTGGCGCGGCGCTATCATCAATAGGATACCTGACGCCGTTTTTAGAAACCAGAACAGTATGATTGCTAAATCCAGAGGCCGTGCCTTCACGTAATACTTTTTCTACGGGATTATTTACCTTTTCTCCCGTTGTTTCATTTATGATATTAAAAATTTCTTTAAAAATTTTACCATGAGCTTCTTCCTTGCTGTAACCGGTCAAATTCTGGGCAATCTTATTTATAAATACGACACAGCCCTTGGCATCAGTCGCAATCACCCCGTCACCTATGCTCCTAAGCGTTACAGCAAGCCACTCTTCACTTTTGCGTAATTTTTCTTCCGCATTTTTGCGCTCAGCGATTTCGTTATTCAGCCGTTCTATGGAAGCTGTGGAATGTTTAAGGTCGTCTATCATATTATCAAATGCCCGCGATAGCTGGCCGACTTCATCCTTCTGCGTAGTAGCAACTTTATAATCCAGATTGCCTTTGCCTACAATCTCCATACCTTTATGCAATTGCCCCAGCGGCCGCATAAGCATATGCGAAATAAATACCCCCAATAGCCATGCTACAAATGGCACTGCTATTAATATTACGATGAAAATAATTCTTATTTTCAGTAATGGCGAAGCCGCCTCTTGCCTATCCACCTGCGCCAATAAACACCAATCCATTCCCGCTATGTAATCATGCGTGCCCATAACTGTCACTCCGCGGTAATCCTGGCCTATGCTTACATATTTTTTTCCATTGCTTAGCGATTTATCTTTTTGGGACTGCAGGCAGTTCTCATAATTTATTGTATCGACCTTCTGCTTTAAAAATGTATCTTTTAAAAACCTGGAAGGCGTAATCATATAACCATATTTATTAACAATATAGGCTTCTCCTGTCTTGCCCATGCCGGGAGCATTAGCAACTATTCTGTTTAATTCTTCCATTTTTATCCTTGCCACAACAACCCCCAGAAGCTCTCCTGTTTTGCTGTCCAAAAGAGGGGCTGATGATGCAATCATGGGCTCTTTAAGTTCTTCTGAATAATAAGCATCTTTAATGTACGGGGCTTTTTGGCCGCCGATAAAAAATGCATCGCCTGATTTATCCAATCCAATACTCTTCTCGTCGCTAGATGCAACAACTTTTCCGGTTTTGTTTAATAATAAAAACTCAAATACGGAAGAATTTGCTTCCTTTGTTCTTTTAACTCTATCCAACGCCGTATCAAACGCCTCCCTGCTGCTTTCTGCCTTTAGGAAATTTTCCAAAACTATGCTTTTGGATAGCTGACTGATTGTAACTTTAAGCATGCTCAGGTAGGTTTCAACGTGTTCTGCCTTGGAATCAGCAGCCAGTTCAAGCCGCGAGTATATAGAGTTTCTTAAATCGCTTTTAACTATTACATAAAAAACCGGAGCGGCAATGCCGCAAAGAATAATGGCTACGCTAAAAAAATAAAGGCTAATTTTATTTGCTATTTTCATAAAGCTCTTTAAGAAGGGTTATATTTATTACTTCTTCTGCTTTTGGTTTATTGGTAATAGCTTTATTCATAAACTTAATTTTACTCAAGTTATCGAACACTTTCATCAGTTTCTCGTATCGGCCTTCCTCAATTTGATCCTCATAACTTATCCATCTCATTCCATTAATGTCCTCTCTGTAATCCTGCGGTTTAATATTATAATGCGGCGCAATAATTTCACTTGCCTCAGCAGGGTGTTCTTTATAGTATTTTACGGCTTTAAGCCAAGCACGCATTAATCCCTTTACTAGATTTGGGTTATTTTCTACTAAATCTTTTCTGACATTTAAAGTATCTACGATTATGCCCGGCTTATCTTTGGTGGAAATTAAAATATGCGCACCCTGCCTCTCAAGCGCTTCTGACAACCATGGCTCCCATGTAACAGCCGCGTCTGCTTTGCCATTAAGAAAAGCTCGGCCAACCTCTTCCGGGCCGCAATAAACAAAATTTAAGCCGTCTAACGGCAACTTTGCGTCGTAGAACAGATAAGAAATAAAAGTCTGGTTGACATCATCACGGGTAAGGGCAACCTTTCTGCCGATAAGGTCTTCAAGTTTCTTGATATCCTCGGTTGCCACAATGCCGTCTCCGCCGTATGAAAAACCCATTTCCAAAACAGATACAATCGGCGCGCCCTGCGAGGTTTTAGCAACAAGCAAATCAAGAGTGCCTCCTTCGCAGTCAAGCATGCCGGATTTAAAGGCATCACGCCTTGCGGTATCAAGTTCCTCGTCTATGAATACAACCTCGATTCCTTCTTCCTTGAAAAAACCTTTCTCTGCAGCAAGATATAATGGACCGTATCCTACCCAGCTCTGAAAAGCAATATTAATTTTTTGAAGTTTTTTCTCTTTTGACGGGTTAATTTTGCTGAAAATCCCTGAAATATTAAAGAATGCAGCCAGCAAAAGAAATACAATTATACATAGCGCAACAACTGTGATTATAATTTTAACGCTGCCTGATTGCAGTTTCATATAATCAATTTTAATACTATGTGATGAGGCTTCGAATTTTATTTAACAGAAGTTCCAAATCGAATGGTTTTATGAAATAGGCGTCAGCGCCGCTGCCAACAGCCTTTTCCCTGTCTTGCTGCTGATCAAGCGCGGAAAGGATTATTACGGGTATATTCTTATATTTATCGTCAAACTTAAGCATACGGCAAACTTCGTAGCCATCTATCTTGGGAAGCATAAGGTCCAATATAATCAGGTCCGGCGCATCTGCCCTTGCCCTATCAAGGCCCTCCTGGCCGTCTTGAGCTATTATCACATCATAACCGTTTATCTTAAGCCGCATGGAAAGGATAATACGCATATCCTGGCTGTCGTCAACAACCAAAATCTTTTTTTTCTTTTCCGCCATATTACTCCTTAGAAATATTTTGCTTTAGTTTCTGTAACAAAATTAAAAGCATCGTTATCCTCTGAGGCGAGCATAAACAGTTTGCTGCGGATTGCGGCATCGGAAAGATCATTCAACAGGTCGGTATATATTACTAAGCTTTTTTTAAATGTTTCCTCTAACTCATTAAAATAATTCGTATAATCTTCCTTAGTAAACATCTTTTTTGCTTTTTAGAATTTCTTCCTTAATCTGGTCAAGAATTACCAAGTGCTTGGCCTGAGTAACTGATATCTCCTGGAACTTTTCCAGAATTGCCTTTCTTTCCTGCGGTTTAAGCTCGCTGAAGGATAAAGATGAAGATATATGCCTGTTTAACAAGGGGTTTTTGTTTTTTCCTAGAATAACGAGCGATTCCAGCCCTTTTAATAATTTTTCTTTCTTAATCATTTGCCTAACACTTTTCTTAATGTTTCTTTATCGCGCTCAGATATAACTGTCACTCCTAAATCAGTATAATATCCTCCAAACCCCTTTATCGCTGACGACCAGATCACGCTTGCCTCAAAAATAACCACATCGCTGGTGCCAGGTACATATAATTTAACCATAATAAGATCGTCTGCGTTTAACCTCTCGGGGAAAAATATGCTTAGGCATTCCTTCCATGTATCGCGTGGGTACTTTTTGCCTTCTTCCAAAACTTTATACTCAAATTTTAACCTCTTTGCTACTCTTTTACAAGGAATTTCTATATCTTTGGCCGTATTAAAATAAAACACGCTGCAAAGAACGGTAAAATAATACAATGTCCAAACACCATTCACAAGGACAGCCGCGTCACGTTCGTAAAGAAACCTGTTTATTCCCCAGGTAAAAGCAATGAAATTTATGAATATCATCAAAATTTGCGGCCATATGCTTAAATAACCTAAAGCACTGCTTCTTACTTTACCCGTAACGCCGAATGCCGGCTTCCTTCCCAAAATCGCAGAAATTGCGCCGTGTATATACACGGGAAAAGTAATTGTGGCTAAAAGCTGGCCTACAAAAAGGTCTTTTGCCCTATAGTGCCTTCTTATCAAAATAAAATAAAAAACACTCATAGAAAGTATAAAGTAAGGCACAAAAGCAAGAAAATACACTTCCGGATTTGCAAAAAAAGAAGGTATTTTAAAAAGCAGATAAGCTATGGGGCATATCATAAGTATAAAAAAAGCCAGGCCTACAAGATAATATGAGCCTGACAGAAGATACTCCCACCATTGGAATGGGCTGAGTGAAAATGGTTTTGTAAGGAGGCGCCAGACGACTTTCTTAAAAACAGATATGGTGCCGGTCGCCCATCTGAATTGCTGTTTAAAATAGCCTGTAAGGTCTTTCGGCCCTATGCCAAAAGCATAAACATGGTTATAGTAAAGCGACTTCCAGCCAGCCGCATGAAATTTAACGGAAGTAGCAAAATCTTCGGTAACTGTCGACTCATCCAGCCCGCCCACATCCGTAAGCGCCTCGCGCCTGAATATCACGTTGGTGCCGCAGCAAAACATGGCTCCGCCCGAGCTTTTACCTTCGCATATATATTCGTAAAAAACAGCTTGCTGAAACGCTGACGCTCTTGCAACCCGGCTTTCTTCTATATTCGAATAAAACT
>JAQVOZ010000136.1 GCA_028702365.1 Candidatus Omnitrophota bacterium
CTTGAAAAGACTTGGTTAAAAAACTTTAGCTTAATGTAACCAGTATTATTCCTACGACAACAAAAGCTGTTCCTAGCCAGCGTTTTGGGCCTACCTTTTCCTTCAAAAATATTTTCGCGCTGAAGGCTATAAAAATATAATGCATGCTATCCAGAGAAAAAGCAAAATTCAATTCAGCCTTGGAAAGCACAAAAAGATAGAAGAATAGCGAGAATATACTGCAGGCAAAACTTATCCAAACTTGTGGTTTTTTTAACAGCCTGAATATAAATCTAATGACGTTTTTTATTTTTGATTCGCCTAATTCGCCTACGGAATTTATGGCGGATTTTAAAAAAGTATCCCGTATTGCGTCAAAGGCATTGCTTATCGTTATGCATATAAGTATTAGGAAAATACTAGCTTTCATTTTTGTGTTCTATGCGCTCCTTACTGCTTAAAGAAGTAAATATTATTCCCATAAGGATAAAAATTATACCTGCCCATCTTATAGCATTTATTTTTTCATGTAAAAATACTATTGAGGTGAGCGGCACGAGGATATAACTGAAGCTTGCAACCGGAACAGCGACGCTTAAGTCTATTTTGGAAAGTATAGTTGACCAGATAACAAAGATGAGTATCGCAGAGGCAAACGCTATCCAGAGAAAGTAGGACGAAACAACGCTTTTTATGAATAAGCCTACATCGTAAAGATTCAGTATATTCAGGCTCTCGGCGCTGATAGTGCTTTTTTTGAAACAAAATTGCAGGAAAGTTTCCAGAAAATCCGAAAGAACCAGAAATAAAAGTATTTTGAAGGTTATTTTTTTTCTGAACATTTAATTTTTGATGTTATAATATAAACTAAGAAAACATTACTAAATATCTTATCACAGAATTATATTATTTCATATAAATTTTTCCAATTTTAAATCGTATCATGCCTATTTTTAAAGAAATTCCGCCAACCAGCGGCTGGAAGTTTAACGCCAAAGATTTATTCCTAAGGCCTGC
Organism: Candidatus Omnitrophota bacterium; assembly: GCA_028702365.1. GTDB lineage: Bacteria > Omnitrophota > Gorgyraeia > Duberdicusellales > 4484-171 > JAJYOP01. Next base: position 997 of record JAQVOZ010000136.1, read on the forward strand.
TACATTGAATCTGGAGGAGGATTTCAAAAACTATCTTGGCGTAAGCGATGTTTTTGTCACATATTCCGGCACGGCCGCTTTATACCTTATTTTTGAATCACTCAAAAAAATATCTTCCAAAAAAACCGTGGTTATACCTTCCTACACCTGCCCGTTGGTTGCACTTGCCGCGCTAAAAGCAGGTTTGCACGTTAAGGTGTGCGATATAAACAGGGATAGTTTTGATTTCAATTATGACAGGCTGAAAGCGCTATGTTCGGCAGATAATGATATTTTGGCTATAGTTGCCATTCATTTGGCCGGCATGGCTGTAGATTTTGACAGAATAAAGGAAATAACCGAGCCGCATAAGATATTTACCATAGAAGATTGCGCTCATGCGTTAGGAGCCAAATATAAAGAAAAAAAATGCGGTACGCTCGGTGATTTTTCTTTTTTTAGCCTTTGCAGGGGTAAGGGCCTTACTATATATGAGGGGGGAGTGCTTGCCGTAAACACGAAAGAATATTCTTCCATAGTTGAAAGTACCATAAAAGAAACTATCCATAGAAATTATTTTTCTGAAGCCGTTAAGATAATTGAGCTCGTTGGATACTGGATTTTTTACCGGCCGCTGCTTTTTTGGTTCGTTTTTAAGCTGCCGCAGGCTTTCTGGAATATAGGTAAAAATGCAACCAAAGCATTTGGCGAGGAATATGATGCTGATTTCGACACGCACGCTGTATCCGGATTTAGAAAATTTATAGGCCATCAAAGTTTTTACCGCCTGGAAAAAGAAATTTCGAGGCAGCGGGAAAGGGCGTTATCATACATTAAAGTTTTGAGTGCAATAAAAGGAATTAAAATTCTGCAGGAAAGCCCCAACACCTACGCCGCATATCCTTTCCTGGTTGTACTTTTTGATGATGTAGAAAAGAGAGAAGAGGCGCTTAAAAAAATAAATAATTATGGCCTCGGGGCTTCAATTGTTTACCTTAACTCAATTTGTGATTATGACTATCTTAAAAACGCGATAGATTGTGTTTTTTGCGAGAATGCCCGTAGCCTGGCCAGGCGCCAGCTTACGCTCTCAACTAATTCTTTTTTAAAAACTAAAGACATAGAGTTTGTTGTTGATGTTTTAAAAGAATTAATGAATGGGCGTTGATTTTTATTGTTTCCTTGCCAGATGAGTGAATGTTTCTATGTGCGGAGTGTGTGGGAAAAAATCGTAGCCGTGCATTTTAACTAACTTATATTTTGGTAAAAGCATTTTCAAGTCCCTGATTAGCGTAGAGGGATTGCACGAAATATAAAAAATGTTTTTTGGGCAATTTTTAAGTAGTTTTTGACACATAAGCCTGTCTAGGCCTTTACGCGGCGGGTCAACAATTAGAATATTCAATTTTTCTTCAAGAATTTTCGGCGCTGAATCTTCACTCGTACCTTCGTAAATATCATAGTTTTCTATTTTGTTTATTTTTATGTTTTTCTTAAGAAAATAAATATTTTCTTTGGATGATTCAACTCCGATTATTTTTATTGCCTTATCAGAAAGGATTACGCCGAACGTGCCTATTCCGCAATATAAATCCGCGATTATCCCAAAGTTGCATAATCTAACGGTTTGGTTTATATCTTCAATAAGTATCTGAAGCATACCCATATTTATTTGAAAAAATGATTGCGCGCCGATATGGAATTTTTTATTTAAAATCTCTTCTTCTATATAGTTTTTTCCTAAAGCGACAATTTCTTTTTTCCGGTTTTCATTGTTTTCTATGTAAACTATTCCTGCGAGCGGGAAATTTTCCTCTAAAAATGCAAGGTGTTTGCTTAAGCGCAAATGCTCTATATTTTGTTTTCCAAAAAGAACAAGAAGCAGTCCGCCGGAGTATTTGCTTTCCTTTATTTCAATTTCTTCTATGAATTGAAGTATATGTTCATTGATTAACTTTATCGTTGCGATAAACAATTTGTTAATTTTTCCGGAAGCAAGGAAGCAGCTATCTATGGGTACGAATCTATTTTGATAATTCGGGTCATGATATGCTAAGGTGTCTGCGCCATTATTCCAGATTACGTTCAGGCGTAGTTTATTTCGATACTCCCATATGTTCTGTGAAGATTTAATTTTAAAATTTTTTAATTCTTGCCCTAAGTGGTGAGCGAAATCGTCTTTTATCTGTTTTTCCTTGATAAGCAGCTGGTAGTCATAATTGATGTATTGGTATGGCGAGCATGCTTTGTAATGGTTGCAACGCGGCATAACACGTTTATCCGATTGTTCAATTGTATGAATAGTTTTCGCTTCGATGTAATTGCTCTTTGTTTTTAGCGGTTCTATCTCAACTATCTCATCGGGAAGCCCTTCGTCAGTAAAGATTACTTTGCCCTCTTGCATTGATAGGCTTTTTCCAGGATAAACAACTTTTTCTATTTTTATTTGCATAAAACAATTATAACAATTTTATGGCGTCGGAGAAAGTTATTTCAATTTGCTTAACTTGAATTATAATACTATAGCAATTATAAAAATTAATAAAAGTATTGTTTTTAGTATATGAATTCAAATTTTTTACCTATTTCAAAAGAAGATTTTAAAAAACGGGGATGGGGGGATCTCGACATAATTATCATTACCGGTGATGCATACGTAGATCACCCTTCTTACGGTGCCGCCATTATAGGAAGGGTTCTTGAGGCAGAAGGTTTTAAGGTGGGGATCATTGCCCAGCCTAACTGGAGAAATACCGATGACTTTTTAAAGCTCGGCCGTCCCAGGCTTTTTTTTGCAATTACTTCCGGAAATGTTGACTCCATGGTTGCAAACTACACTGCAAATAAGCGGTCGAGGATTTCGGATGATTATTCGCCAGGCGCAAGGGCGGGGCTGCGGCCGGACAGAGCCTTGATAGTATATTCAAATAAAGCAAGAGAAGCCTATAAGGATTGCCCGATAGTTTTGGGCGGGCTTGAAGCAAGCTTGCGCAGGCTCGCTCATTATGATTACTGGGATAATGAAGTAAGGCGCTCGGTGCTTATTGACGCCAAGGCGGATATTCTTGTCTACGGAATGGGGGAATCTCAAATTCTTGAAATCGCAAAGCGCCTTAAAAGCGGGGAAAGCTTGGAGTCGCTTAATAACATATGCGGAACTACTGTCATACGAAAAGATTTATCTTTCTTGAAAGAATACAAACTTATTCCTTCTTTTGAAGAAACCAGGGAGGACAAGAATAAATACAATTCCGCATTTAGAGAAATTTTTTCTCAGATGAATCCGTTTAGCGCAAAGGCAATAGCCCAGAAACACGCGGATAGGTTTATCGTGCAATTGCCGCCTGCATATCCGCTATCAACAGACGATTTAGATAGAATATATAATCTTAAATATGCACGAGCCTGGCATCCCACATACAATAAACTTGGAGGAATCAAAGGCTTTGAAACCGTACGTTTTTCGATAGTATCCCATAGGGGATGCTGCGGCATGTGCAGTTTCTGCTCGCTTTATATGCACCAGGGCCGCATTATTCAAAGCCGCAGTGAAGAGTCCATATTAAAAGAAGCAAAATTAATTTCGCAGATGAAAGATTTTCGGGGGACAATAACCGATATCGGCGGGCCAACGGCAAATTTATATCAGGCGAGCTGCCGGAATTGGGCGAG
>JAQVOZ010000137.1 GCA_028702365.1 Candidatus Omnitrophota bacterium
TGAGAGATTTGAATTGATATTTTACTAAGCACCTCAGGACCTCATCGGATACCGTATTTAGGTTAACTCCATTGTCAGCCGTCAAAACGATTTTTTTGTTGTAAGCATATTCGATAATTTCAACTAACTCGGGATTCATAAACATCTCCCCATAATTGGAAAGTTCTATTTGCCGGAAAGTAGGGTAGGTGTTAACGAATTTCTTAAAGTCTTCAAATTTCAGATTTCCTTTTCCTATCGGGCCATTTTCTATTTCCGGTCTGCGGCAGCATACACAGTTAAGTTGGCAGTTAGATGAAGCTTCAATACAAATCTTTGTGCCTGCGATACTATACCAAAAATAATTGTATAAGTATATCCCGAGCATTAAAAAGCTGTCGAAAAGTTTATAAATTATAGCCCGAAAACGGTTTATCATGGAATTTAGTCTGTTCTTTGCTATTTTAAAGGACGCCCTTCTTGATGAAAACGGGGTTATAATTTTTCCCTCCGGAGCATAATAGAGCTGACCACATTACAGCCATCAATACAGGTGCACTTGAGCAATGACAATCTTTGCTGTATAGCTCTATGGGAGTTCCACGCTTTTAAAAAATCCCAATTATAATTTGCTAAATTTCCAAAAGGAACCACTTCTTCGCATATGCCTACGCTGCCGTCGCTATAAATAGTTGCCTGATCATAACCGGCACGGCAGGCCAGCCGCCGCGCATTTGATGTAAGTATGTCCAGCATAACATTAAGTTTTGTTTTCTGAAATTGATCAAAATAGTTAACATATTTTGATTCGATGTTATTTATCAGAGCCCGTATCTCTTCCGGCTTGACAGCCACGTCGCAATTGGGCTCATATCCAGCATTGAGCAATTCGGCAGGAACGTTAAAGGTGCTGAAAGAATTTCCTCTTACTATGGCTAGTTTGCTAGGAATATTTTTTTTCTCTAAGTAGCCGATAAAATCTTCTATCGCCGCTAAATTTGATTTCATAATGCTGATAGAAACTATGAATTGAAGATTGGCGAATTTTTTTTGAAGAAATTGAAGAGAGGAAACAGCTTCAATAGTTTTTTTAAAGCCATCCTGTACTTTTCGTATGGAATCGTGCACCTTCTCAGGGCCATCCAGGGATATTTGAAAATAAAAAACTTTCTTAAAGCTGCTGCAAATTGTTTCTATAAGCGGTTCCATTTTTTCCGGAAACGTGCCATTGGACGCCACGTGGACTGCGCGCACCTGTTGAAGTTTCATTAAACCGCTTATAATTTCTTCCAGATCATTTCTCAAAAAAGGTTCTCCCCCGGTTAATAAGGGCGTAACCGGTGAATTCAACGAACTGAACAGTTTAATAATATCAGCGGCTGCGATTTCTCTGTCTGGCCGGGGTACTCCCTTTATAAAGCAATGATCACAAAACGCATTGCATTTTGAAGTAACAAATAAAGTAATGCCAGCCGGTGACCTTAAAGGAAATTGAACTGGAAACGATAGTTTTTTAGTTAATTGCCCCATTAATTTAAAATCGTAATATTTTAGCGATTGCGTTGCGTCTAAATAATTTATGTTTTTCCTTGCTGTGAGTTCTTTATGTTTTTTAAATTGGCCGATAAAGCTAAAAAGGTATGTTGGCTTAAAACTGGACCGGTAATTACCGAGCATCCAGATTAACCCACCGAACAACCCTTTTCTTTTTATTGCAACTTCAAGGCCTTTGCCCAGATTGAATTTAAGCCATTTATTTCTATCCAAAGCTCTATAATTGTTACTATCCTTAGAGTAAAAATGTTTAGCGCGGATATCTGTCGAAATAATCACCCTATAACCATGCTCTTTAATGTTTAAGCAGATGTCTCGGTCTTCGCACATATAAAATATATAAGGGTCAAATCCTCCAGTTAGAAAAAATACTTTGCGGCTAATTGCCAGAAAAGCGCTGGCGGCGATATCAACATCAAAGACCCGAGCATCTTTACCGGCATTTTTAAGAAAACAGCATTGTGCAGTTTTTTGATGCCAGGAATTATATCGTATTAACCATATGAATTTTACGTCATTATTTGTTTCATCAACAGGGCCTTCGCCCCCTACAGCTCCGATACTAGTGTCTTTTTCGAAGATGCGGTTTAATTTTATAAAAGTATCTGGAAGCAACTCGACATCGGAGTCCAAAAAAAGCAGTATTCCACCCTTGCTGGCTAACGCTCCCGCGTTTCTTGAATAAGCCGGGCCCAAGTTAATGTCATTGCGGATATAAACATCACACGAAGAAGCAATGTCCCTAAAATTTTCGCTGCTGAAATCATCAACAACAATAATCTCGTAATTTTTGTAAGAAAATTGCGAATGAATGCTTTTTAAACATTTTAAGAGGTAGGCCTTTCTGTTGTAGGCTGGAATAATAACGGAAATTAATGGGTTTTCCACTTTATCTCCCGCTATAAACACAGGATAAACCTGATATTTTTCTATTTTTAAAAATGCAAAAGTGTATACCTTTCTTAGTCATTTTATCACTTGCTATTCTATTCAAAATAAGAAGCCCTCATTATCAATATATAGTATCATATAGGGTTAGGAAAACAATCCCGGAGTATTACTCATAGCGTCAAGAATATTGTGTGCTTTCTATCTTCCTGTATCGAGGTGTCAAACCTTCTTTTATAAAGAGCATACAGCCAACGTTTACAACGTAAGGTATTAGGGAATCTGCCAAGAGCATAAAGTTAATGTGTAAAAACCGTTTTTTAATCAGGCAAACAGCTGTTTTGCCTATGTTGATATGCTTTTTTGCGTATGCAATTGAATCTTAACGAAATATATTTGAGAATAAATATATATATTTTTTCTTTAAAGGTTAATTTAATTTTATTCTTGTTGATAAAGAGCACATCGCAATCATTTTCGTTGCTCCAGGATACCGGAAACGTAAGATAAAAAAAACCAAGGCGTTTCAGCCTCTTTTTTACCGCCTCAACGCCACCTCTCATTGTGCAGTCAATGAATGTGTGGAATTCAATGGTTATTTGCTTGGCCTTAAGTATCGTTTTATCGCTTACAGAAGCGAACATTTCCATTTCCGCGCCTTCGATATCAGCCTTTAAAATATCAATATCTTCAACGCCGTTTATTTCCAGGAATTTTTCAAAATTTATACCTTCCGCTGTTATATTTTCTTTTGTCCCATGCATTTCGCAGATTTTTTTCATTATGCTGGTTGTCGTAGGCTGGTTAGAAACATATAAATTAACCGGGCCGTTGTTTTTACAAATTACATAATTAAATTTCTTTATTAGTTTACTTTCAATAATTTTATCATATGAAGAAGGCAGAGCTTCCACTGCCAGGCATTTGCATTCAAAAGCGCTGCTTACCTTGGAAGAAAATTCCCCATCGTAAGCTCCCAAGTCAATAACCAGAGAATTTCTGCCCAGGCAGCTGGTATAAATATGATGGTCATCATAGGAGACAATGTTAGTTTTTTGGCAGAGGCTGCCTATTAAATAATTCCTGTATTTACCTATTGTTTTTTTAAATTGCATGTTTTTTTGATGTAAATCTATCGAAACAAAATCTTAAGCGATTAATAAATGATGCTGAGAAGTTCAAGCGGTGTTAATGGAAAAGTTGAGAGTAATTATGTTTTATCGCTACCCAACATAATAATTATACACCATCAGGGCCTCATTTTCAAAACAAAACCTGATAAAGATTCTTTAGCCCAAAGAATTCATAAAATTATTGATATGCTTGGCTACTAGGCGTATAATTATTTTTAATGGAACGAACAGCCACATTGCTATCATTAAAACACCTTGATATTAAACCGCTTTTAGCCTGCAATGCTAATTGTAAACCGTGCTCTTACAGGCGGGAACTGTATCGAAAAGTAAATAAAACTAACATCATTTCTATTGAACAGTGGGATAGTATTTTGTTGGAGGCAGAAGGGTTAGGCGCCAAAGAATTAACCATAAGCGGAGGAGAGCCTACGCTTTATAAAAACCTTACAGAGCTTATAAAAATTGGCAAGCGCCGTAAAATGCATGTGTGTCTAAATACTAACGGCAGCCTGATAACCGAACAATTCGCAAAAGACCTTCTCGCCGCAGGGCTTAACGAGGTGCGCATTTCAATATACAGCCCTAAGCCTGAAATGCACGATGAGATTAGAAGCTTCAATGGTTTGTGGGAAAAAGCGACCAATGCCATTAGGATTTTTCGTAAATTGACGAAAAAAAATCCTTCTTTTAATATTATTGCGCAAACTATTATTTTTAACAGAAACTATAAAGACTTGCCCGGGCTTCTCTGGCTTTTCTACGAGTTGGGCGCTACGACAATAAATTTATCCTACATCGAAGGAGATTTCACAAAACAATACCTGCTTAACGAAACAGAAATAAAAGATTTCAGGCAAAACATTATTCCCGCCCTTTTGTCTTTCTGCGCGCAACTAAATAAGCAAATTATCAGCCAGGCAAAAAAAGCAGTAGAACATATATATAGCGAAGATATAGCATCTATTTCTGAATTTGCCCAAGGCATTTACAGGCCTAAAGATAGAGGCCACCTCTGTTGCCATATACCGAACCAGCAAGCCCTTATTCTTGCAAACGGAGATATACATCCGTGTAA
>JAQVOZ010000006.1 GCA_028702365.1 Candidatus Omnitrophota bacterium
ATGAGATGAATGACCCTTATTGCGATTTGGATTATACCCCGAATGACGCAAAAGAAAAAAAGATAAATAAAGCATTGTTGCTTGCACGCGGCCGCGGCGGGATAAACGTAGTTTTAGCAGTTGAAAAATAATTTAAAGGTATAACCCCGAAGTGCCTATCCAGCAGGATGCCCTGTTGGGCTATATACTCAAAAAATCTCTCACAAGAGTACTCGTTCGATATTTTTTGAGAGCACTTCGGGATAATTCGACTAGGCAATTTTTCATACAGGAAATTTGAAAAATTGCAAGTCTCATTAGGAGGTTTTAAATGGCGTTAAAAGAAGACGTTGTGAATGCAATTGCCGATATCTTGGATGTAAAAGTTGATGAATTGGCAGATACTGAAAAATTATATGATTCAGTCGGCGTAGATTCAACAGAGATGGTTGAGCTTTGCGTTTCTTTGGGCAAAAAGTTTGGCGTAAAAATTGCCACTAATGAAATAACAAAATCGTCAACGCCGCTTGAAATAACGGCATTGATAGAGAAGAAGAAACAATAAAGCCGGTTTAAGCTTATAAGTATGAAAATAATCGATTTAAGCTTACCCATTGATGATAAGGCCTTTGAGGTACATCACGTTGAAATCGAACGGGTGTCGCATAAGGAAGGAGTCCGCAAATTTAACCGCGTATTAATGGGGAAGACACTTAAAGGCAAGCTCCAATACATATTAGGTAAACGTATTGTTAAAAAAGAAGACCTTCCGGATGAAGAGTTTTTATCTTTAGAAATTGTGCATTCGCCGGTGCATATTGGAACGCACCTGGATTATTCCTTTCATTACGGTTCAAAGTCAGAAGGCCGCGTTTCCAAAACAGCAGAAGAAATTCCTCTTGAGTGGTGTTATCAAGACGGCGTGAAACTTGATGTTTCTCATAAAAAACTAAACGAAGTGATAACGGCCAAAGATTTAGAAGACGTTTTGAAAAAAATAAATTATACACTGAAACCTTTGGACATTGTTTTATTACGCACCGGAGCGGATAAGCTTTTTGGAGGGCCCAAATACTTCAGCGATTATCCTGGCATTGATATTTCGGCCATAGATTATTTACTGGATAGAGGAATAAAAATTTTCGGCGTTGATACTATGGGCATAGACCGGCCTTACAGATTTATGCTTAAAGAATTTTTGGAAACTAAAAATGCGAAAAAATTATACCCGGCGCATTTCTATGGGCGCACTCGCGAATTTATTCATATAGAAAGGTTGGCAAATTTAGAAAAATTACCCGATTTTGGTTTTAAAGTAAATTGTTTTCCGGTAAAAATAAAATGTACTGGCGCTGCCTGGGCGAGAGTGGTTGGAATTATCGATGAATATAAATAATCCCTTGCGCCTATGTATCGGTTAAATTTTGCCTCAGGCGAAAATTAAGGAGGTTTATATGGGACACACAGTTAATTCAATTATAATTAATGCCCCTTACGAAAAAGTCTTTGATATTTCCAATGACATTGAGCGCTGGACAGATTTATTCGGCGGTGAATATAAGGAGGCAACAGTTGAAAAAAAAGAAGGCAACAAGATAACCTTTAAACTTATGGACGATGAAGGAAGAACCTGGAAATCGTGGCGGCTTTTATTCAAAGATAAAAATTTTGCCTATGCAGAGCGCGAAGAGCCGAAATTTCCCTTTAAATTTATGAAAATCATCTGGCTTTATACCGAGCGGCCAAACGGTATTGAGCTTACATGGATTCAGCATTTTGAAATGGATGAAAAAGCAAAATTTAACGACGAACAGGTAGAAGGATTTATCAATAAACATTCAAAAGATAATTTGAAAATTTTTAAAGAAGTTATAGAAAAAGAAGCGCAAAAATAACTGGTATTTTCTACAAAATGAAAAAGCTGACTTTTATAATTCTGTGCCTCGAAGGCGCGATTTTATCGTTCAACGTTGCTGCGGCAGCTGCTCTTATCCCTTCTGTAGCAACAGACTTTGGGGTCTCGGAATTTGCCGCCGGCAGAATTGTTTGGCTTTATATGATTCCTTACGGCATAGCTGCTCTTTTCTACGGGCCTCTGGTCCGCTCCTTTGACGCCAAAAAGATTGAACTGATTTGCCTTTTATCTTTTTCTGCGGCTAATCTATTGGCTGCTTTTTCAAAGAATATCTCTATGCTTTTTGCGGCAAGGTTTTTTATGGGAGTTTTTGGCGCATCCGTTATACCGCTTGCTTTAATTTTGATAGCACAGTCGCATGGGAGCGAAAAAAGAGGAAGAACGGTTGGCATTTTTTTTGCTTCGACGTTCATAGCTTCTCTTCTGGGGCTATTTTTAAGCGGTGTTTTGCATTGGCGTTTAATCTTCCTGCTGCCGGCAATTTCAGGTTTGATGCTTTTGCCTTTAATGCATTTCTATTTGCCGCATTTTCCCCCGGTTAATAAGAAATTTGCCATCAATTACATCGAGCCGTTTAAAGATAAGGTTATTTTGTATATGTTTACCTATATATTTATTATAAGCCTGCTTTATCATGGCCTTCAGCAATGGTTTTCGGTTTATTTTTCTACGCAGTATAACATAGGCCAATTTGCAATCAGTATGCTTATTACTTTAACAAGTCTTAGCGGAGTATTCGGGGAAACAATTGGAGGAATACTTTCCGATAAAATTGGCAGAATAAAGACCGTTAATCTGGGAATAATTTTAATGATTACAAGTGTACTGTTTCTTATTTTTAAAATGCCGGTTTTTATCCTTGGCTTAATTATGATTATCTGGGGATTAGGCTGGACATTTAATCACGCGGGAATTTCCACAATACTTACGGATTTACCGAAGAAATTTTTGCACGAAGCAGCCAGCCTAAACTCAAGCGTGCGTTTTGTTTCGGGAGGCCTGGGTGTAGCCTTTTCCGGACTGATAATGCAAAAAAGCTTTGGTTTTGGTTTTATGATTGTTTTAGTTTCGCTTTTTGTTTTATTGATTTTTACAAAACAATTAATTATCAAGGTGTAAAATAAAAATGAGAAACCCGAAAACGATTTTGATAAATGCTTTTTTAATCTTATTGCCATTTGCAGCCTTTGGCGATACGGTCGTTCTCAAATCCGGCAAGACTATTGAAGCGAATTTAATTGAACAAACGGACGAAAAAATAAAATTAAATATTAACGGTGTTCCAATAACCTATTATATTGATGAAATTAATACGATAAATGGGAATAAAGTTGCAGTTGCTAAAACAATTGAAGGCGAAAGCAATATTAAAGAATTTATTTCCAGGGTAAATAGCGCGTATTATAACTTGAAAAAAGAGAGTTTAAAGGGTTTTAAATGCGAAGTGACGATATTAAGCGATATTATGCGGCAGACCCAAAATACAATTGTTTCAAAATATGGCGCCAATAGCAAAGAAGCAAAAGCGTTGGACTCCGTTAAATATTTTCTGATTTTTGATGAAAATGGCAATCACAAAGTTGAATATACTCCCTATGAAAAAACCGGCAACACGGCATTCGACCACGACAACGAGAAAATCATCCAATCTGGACAGGGAATGATTGCTTCTTTCTGCTCGGGTTGGAAACCTTTTGTTTTTAATGCAATTTTTGGCGAAGCCAGCACAATTAATAAGATTAAAGAAACAGAAAACGGATTCGAGATAGCATATAAAAATAACGGACTTGATGGCACCATGATTCTTAATAAAGATTTTTCAGCTACGCAGAATGTTCTTATGGCCGGCGAACAGACTGTAACATCAGTATATAAATTCATTCAGACGCCAAAAGGATTTTTATTGCGTGATGCCGGCATGCATACTGCAGAAATAAAAGTAACGTTTATGATTGAATATCAAATAATAGATGGGTTAGAGCTCCTTAAGCAAGTTACTTCCCGCACGGAAGACAATAACCATGAGGCAGCTTTCACTTATAATTTTTCAAATTACGAGCTAAAGAGGAGGTAAGGAAATGAGTTCAGATTTAAAAGGTAAAACCGCAATTGTAACCGGTGCGAGCCGTGGAATAGGAAAGGCTCTCGCTTCTGTTGCAGCGAGTTTAGGCGCGAACGTTGCTATTGCTGCGCGAGGAGAAGGCCCGTTAAAAGAAACTGCCGCAGAAATAGAAAAAAAATATAAAGTTAAGGTTTTGGCTGTGCCTTGCGATGTTACCAAGCTGGAAGATTTGGAAAATTTAGTAAACAAAACAAAAGAAAAGTTTGGAAACATTGATATCTTAATAAATAATGCAGGCGTATCCAGCCAGTATCCTTTTGAAAAACAGCCGATTGAAGATTTTGAAAGGCTGGCGCATACCAATTATCTGGGTTATGTGCGCTTGATTCGCCTGGTAATAAACGATATGATAAAGAATAAATCCGGGGCAATAATCAATATGGTTTCAGGCTCAACTCTTTGTGACCCTCTGCCGAGAAATTTTATTGTGTATAGTTCGTTAAAAGTCGGGCTTCGCGCTTTTTCAAAGGGGTTATTTTGGGAATTGCGCGACCATGGTATTAAGGTTACCTCGCTTTTGCCGGGAGTACCCGATACAGACTTAACCGGTAAATTAGAAGAAATAACTGCAAATTCCTCGCGTTTAATGACTACTGAGGCCATTGAGAACGCGCTAAGATTTGCCTTAACTGTTCCGGCAAATGTCTGTCCGCTTGAGATTGCAGTTATTAACCAGCAAACGCCATGGACGAAGCCAGTTATACCGTATAAGCAGGATCATCCGAAGAAGTAGAGAATAGTAAGATACGGAATTTTATAATAACAATTTAATTCGCCCCGACACAATGTCGGGAATCATTAAGGAGGAAACGCAATGAAGATTCTATTCGTAATGCCGAAAATCGGCGCATGGGCAACGCACGGAAATCATTTTGCACCTAATCAATTATATGCTCAATGGGGGGCGTATATTCGCGAGAAAGGCTATGATAACCTCGAGGTTTTGGATGCAACAGTTTTGGGTATTCCTATTGAAAATATTGCCGAAAAAGTTAAAGAAAAAAATCCCGACATTGTTGTTATGGGCGATATGATACATTGTTCGGTTGGGTACGGCGAAATAGCTTACTTTAACCAGGCTGCCCGCTTGATAAAAGAAGCGCTTCCAAAAACAAAAATCATTGTCGGCGGCCTTTGGTATTCCGCTTTACCGGTTGAAACTCTTGAGAGCAACCCGGCTATTGATTATGTAATTATGGGCGAAGAGGAATCGTTTTTTGATCTCATCGATGCTATAGATAAAAACAAAAACATGAAAGATGTCGCAGGTGTTACTTCCCGTATAGACGGTAAGCCTGTAATGGGGCCGCATAAACCGCTCTTGCAGGATTTGGACAAATTACCTCTTCCGGCATATGATTTATTTCAGATGGATAAATATGTGGGACACACTTTCTGGAAGCCGTTTGTGGAAATGATGACTTCCCGTGGCTGCCCTTCAGCTTGCACTTTTTGCTATGAGTGGGATCAATATGACCCGCGCAGCCCGCAGGATTTTTTAACCTGGCGTGCGAAATCTCCGGAAAGAGTCATAGAGGAGCTGGACTTGTTACATAAAATGGGCACTAAAGTAGTAGTTATCCAGGATGATAATTTTAATGTTAATCCGGCGCGAGTTGAAAAATTCTGCAAGTTGAAAAAAGAACATAACAATCCGATAAAATGGGTTTCTTTAGGCAGGGCCGTCGACTGGATTAATTGCGAAAAGATTTTGCCTCTCATGAAAGAAACAGGAATGTTTATGGGGGTATTTGGAATTGAAGTAACAACTCCGGAAGAACTTAAGAAAATAGCAAAAGGTATAACCATTGACCAGATTAAGAAAACAATCGATATTCTGCGCGCCCAAAATATCGCAATTGTTGCCGATATTATGATGGGTTTCGATGATGACACGGAATATTCTATAAAGCAAAGGTTTGAATTTACCGATGAAGTTGACCCGGATATTCTTTGGGTCGGTTACGTGACGCCCGCTCCTAATTCACCAATTTGGAGACAGAGAATAAAACGCGGAGAAATTGATATTAAAAAGATTGATTTTCTTAAATGGGATTTTTTACATCCGGTTATGCCAACACCGCATCTGACTCTTGAAGATTACGGGAGGCTCGGTGCCTGGTGTATGCGTGAATTTTTTTCAAAGCCGGGGCGCATCCAAAGAATTATGACAAGTAATTTTGATCCGCTTGCAAAACTTTGCTTTGAGGATGTTATGCGCGGAGTTTCAAAGTGGGAAGCCGGAGCAGTTAAGGGAGAGAAACACATCTAATTCAGTTTACAGTAAACAGTGTACAGTTTACTGTAAAAACTGTACACTGTAAGCTGTTAACTGTAAACTTTTTATTATGTTGTGCGATAGCCACATACATTTTATTCCACAGGAGATATCGGAAAATGCCTCTTTTTATAAGGGGATATGGTCCGATAAGATAAGGCTTTTTGAATTTCTGGATACAAATAAAATAGACAAAGCACTTTTGATTTATCCTGCCACAGATGCGCATTTAAAATTAGGCTGGCAGAAATTATGTGAAGTTTATAACTTTTTTCTTGCAGCCCTCGTAGAAGAGAACCCCAAAATTATAGGATTTGGAATCGTTGATTTAAGCGCGAATATATCTGCGCAGGTAAGGCACTTAAGAGAAGAAGGTTTTAAGGGAATCAGTATAACTTCGAGCGAAGACGGTGCGTTCGTTTTAGACAAACTTAAACCTTTGTTTGAAGCAGCAGAAAAACATAAACTTGCAATATTTGTGCACCCCCAGACAATAAATCCGATAGGTTTTGAACGCATAAAAGATCCGCTTTTAATGCCGGTTTTAGAATACAGTTTTGATAATTCAATGTTTTTAGGCGCCTTGATGATGGACGGGGCTTTAGAAAAGTTTAATATAAATTTTATTTTTTCTTCCCTTGGCGGTGTTGTGCCGTTTTTAAAAGACAGGTTTGACAGGGTTTATGCAATGCTTCGCAGCCGCGACTTGGTAAAAGATTTAGGCAAATTGCCATCAGAAATACTTAAAAAAATATATGTGGATACTTCTGGCGCGTCTTTAGCAAATATCAAGCTTGCGATTGATTTATTCGGTGAAGATAAAATTCTCTGGGGTTCGGATTATCCGGTAGCACCCAATGTGAAAGAAAATGTCGCAATGGTAAATGCATTGGGGCAAAATACGGCAGAAAAGATTATAACAGGTAATTTTTGCAGCCTTTTCAATGCCAAATGAAAATTTTTTGTAACTCGAAACTCATCGAGAAAGAAACCATTGAAGAAGTTTTTGAACCGGGGTTTTTATTCGGCTGGGGAGTATTCGAAACCATGCGTGCTTACCGGGCAAAACTGCCTTTTCTAAGCCTGCATATCGATAGGTTGAATAAAAATTTAGAAATTCTCGGTATAGATAAAATAAATTTAGATTTTACTGATAAAATAAAGCAGTTACTTTGTGAAAATAAGCTGGAAGATGCCTATATCAGGATAACTGCCTATAAAAAACGAAACTCAACCGGAATAATTATTTATACCGATAAATTCGGTTATTATCCGGATGAAACATACGATAAAGGCTTTAGCGCAATAATTTCACCTTACAGAAGAGACACCAAGAGCCCGTTTTCTCAGATAAAATCTTTAAGTTATCTTGAAAACCGGATGTCCTGGTTTCATGCGCAAAAGGCGAATAAAGACGAAGCATTACTGCTAAACCAGGAAGATTATCTGATAGGAGGCTCCCGCAGCAATTTATTTCTGGTAAAAGGAAAAGAAATCATTACGCCATCTGTAAAATCAGGGGCATTTGCAGGAATAACCAGGCAATTATTGATTAATGAACTGATGGATTTACGCCTTAAGATAAAAGAAAAAGAATTAACGCTAGAGGACTTATACGACAGCAATGAGGCTTTTTTAACCAGTTCTTTACTTGAGGTTATGCCTCTGGTAGAATGCGGGAGCAAAAAAATAGCCGACGGTAAACCGGGCAGTATAACAGCAAAAGTTTTAGCGCAATATAGAGAGCTATGTTGCGGCTAAACTAAAGAGCAAGGTGCTTATGAAATTTTCTCCACTATTCTGGCCGATTGAGTTAAGGGGTAATACCATTTATATACTTGATGAAACTCTTCTGCCTCATAAAGTAAAATACATAAAAGCAAAAAATTACAGAGAGGCTATAAAAGCGATAAAGGACATGAAAACGCGCGCAGTAGGCCAGGTAATTCTTGTTTTTTATATTTTCCTTATGGCGATAAAGAAGAACAAAAACAAAAAAGACATAAAACCGGTTTTATTTGAGCTCGCAGAAATCGTAAATTGCGCGCGGCCAACCCTTTCATTTAAATATTTAACAGACATGATTTTAGGCTGGGCCGTTTCCGGCGCGCCGCTTGAAGAAAGCATACTTGGATTTTTGGAAGTCCTCAAAAACAAACGTATTGAACAAGCGCGCGCAATGAGTGAGCGGTTAAATGACGGAGATAGCATACTTACGCATTGTAATATAAGCGGACAGATGCCATTAGTCGGGGTATTTGCGCGCAAAGCGAACAAAAAGATAAAGTTTTTCGCAACCGAAACAAGGCCTTATCTGCAAGGCAGCCGTTTAACTGCCTGGGAACTGCAGAAGTTTGGGTTCGACGTCACATTAATTTCAGATAATATGGCAGCCCAGGTTATGTACGAGAAGAAAATAAATAAAGTTATCGTAGGAGCCGATCATCTCGCGCAAAACGGCGATATCGCAAATAAAATTGGAACTTACCAGATTGCTATTTTGGCAAAACATTTCAACATCCCTTTTTATGTTTTATGTCCCCCGCCTTCACATGCAAAAACCGGCAAGGATATCGCAATTGAAGTAAGGCCAGAGGGTGAATTGCTTGAATACCAGGGCGTTAAACTTGCGCCGAAAGGGGCAAAGGGGTATTATCCGGCGTTTGACGTAACGCCAAATAACTTGATTACAGAACATAATTATTTAGAAATTAATAGGGATTAAATGATTTAAGGCACAAATGAGCGAACAGGAAAAAAACATAAAAAATGAAATCATAAATGTGGCAAAAAGGCTTTATGAGACAGGTTTGTGTGTTGCCAAATCCGGAAATATCAGCGCAAAGCTTGATTCAGAGAATATTCTTATCAGCGCAACCGGCACGTTCTTGGGCGACCTAAAAGAGGAAGACATCGTCAGGGTAAATTTAAATACCCTTAAATCAGATGCTTCTCAGAAACCGAGCTCGGAATTACCCTTGCATAGTCTAGTTTATAAAAATTTTCCGGCAAAAATAGTCATCCACGCGCACCCGCCTTTGATAAACGGTTATTTTGCGCTTATTAAATCTTTAAAAGCACTTACCTTCGAGACGAAATTTTATCTAGGCGAGGTTCCGGTCATCGAGCAGGATACTCCTACAGTAACAAACCCGCAAGCTGTAGTTAGCGCACTAAAAACAAACAATCTGGTTGTGCTTAAGAACCACGGCGTAATTTCTATGGGTGAAAAATTCGAAGATGCCTTGGCTTTAATCGAAGCCTTAGAAGAAGCGATACGCGTTGCAGCTATTGCTAGGCTTTTCAATAAAGAAGTGTTCGATGAGCTGGAAGCAGCGCTTAAAGAAAATCTTACAAAAAATGATATAGCCTATCCAATGTTTTCACGCGAGCACATACAAGCTATAGTTGACTTGGTAAACAAGGATGAATTGATAGCGACTAAAGGAAAAGAACTTAATTTAACCGTGCAGCTTGCGGTTGTGCTTGACGACACAGGCACAGCCTATAAATTTAATTTTGAACAGGGAAAAATTGTAAGGCTCGATAACGACGCTGGCGCGCCTTTTATAATTTCTGCGCCAAGGCCAGTCTGGGAGCAGGTATTTTTGGGAAAACTTGATTCTTTTGTTGCGGTAACTCAAGGTAAGATGAAGCTGCAAGGCGCTCTTGGCCAGCTTTCTAAATGGTATGTGCCTTTTAGCAGGTTATTTCAATTGTTTAAGCAGGTAAAGTTCAAATAAAGCGTAAGCTTGTATTATGATTCCTCATTACCCTCTATTTATCAACGGCGAATTCAAAGAAATACAAAATAAACAGGATATAATCAATCCTTCAAGCGGCAAGATAATCGCTAAAGTCAGTGTCGCGCAAAAAGAGGAAATAGAATACGCAATAAAATCCGCCCGCGATAGTTTTGATAACGGCCCTTGGAAAAACCTGCCTTTTAGCGAACGTAAAAAATATGTTTTAAAGATAGCCACAGGCATTTTAGAAAAAGCCCAGGAATTGGCAGAACTTGAGAGCCTAAATTCAGGAAAGCCCATCAAAGAATCAACCTTTATGGATATTCCATCAAGCGCCGCAACTTTCGATTATTTTGCCAATAACTTTGAGAAATTTTTAAACGAAGAAACAATAAAAATTGAATCGCAGATAGCAAACGCAGAGGCTAAGCTTATCCGCGAGCCCTGGGGTGTTTCCGTTTTGATTGTCCCCTGGAATTATCCGCTTTTGATTGCTTCCTGGAAGGTTGCACAGGCGCTTTGTGCCGGTAATACCGTTATCCTGAAACCCTCAAGCCTGACTCCGCTTTCTGCCCTGGAGTTGGCAAAGATAGTAAAAGAAGCAGGCTTACCTGCCGGGGCAGTAAATATAATAAACGGGAGCGGTGACGCAATAGGAGAAGTTTTATGTTCTGACAGCCGCGTAGATATGATTTCTTTTACCGGTTCAAACGCTGTCGGCAAGAAAATTCTGGAATATACCGCAAAAAACGTAAAAAAAGTTACGATGGAATTAGGCGGTAAGTCCGCAGCTATAGTTTTAAATGACGCTGATTTGGAATTAGCAGTTAACGGGCTGTTGTGCGCAATATTTTTAAACCAGGGCCAGATGTGCACTGCGATGTCGCGTATATTTGTGCAGGATAAAATCTATGATAATTTTATAAATGATTTTACGCAAAAGGCAAAACGCATAAAGATAGGTTCGGCGCTTAACTTTGAAACTCAAATAGGACCATTGATGTCAGAATCTCAACGCAAAAAAGTATTGGAATATGTAAAGCAAGGGAAAAAAGAGGGCGCGCAGTTATTGTGCGGCGGAGATATTCCGCAGCAGGAAGGCCTCAAAAATGGATTTTTCTTTGAGCCGACAGTATTTGGCGAGGTATCATCTGACATGAAAATATTTAAAGAAGAAATTTTCGGTCCGGTTGCCTCTGTCGCCAAATTTTCTTCAATTGAAGAAGCTGCAGCCCTGGCAAATGATTGCGTTTTCGGTTTAGCGGCATCCGTATGGACAAAAGATACTTCAAAGGCACAAAGTTTAGCTAAAACAATTAACGCAGGCACAGTATGGGTTAATACCTATGGAATGTTTTTTAATGAACTTCCTTACGGAGGATTTAAACAGAGCGGTTTTGGAAAAGAACTTGGAAAAGAGGGGTTTCTGGAATATACTAGGATTAAAAATGTGGTTATAGATAAGACGCAAGATTCAAAACCGCTGGTTAATTATTGGTATGGTTTTTAGTAAGCTAATATGAGCGAACATAAATATCTTGAGGGCGAATCCCGGGATTATTTTTATAAAATCATCAACTCAATACCCGACCCCATTTTCGTGAAAGATAGAAAACATCGCTGGGTATTGCTTAATGAAGCTCACGCCCAGATGATTGGAATACCTACCGAAGAGATGCTTGGCAAGACTGACCATGATTATTTCCCAAAAGAGCAAGCTGATGTATTTTGGGCAAAAGATGAAGTTGTTTTTGAAGCCGGGACAGAAAACGTAAATGAAGAATTATGGACTGATTCCAAAGGCATTCGGCACGTAATAGTTACCAAAAAAAATTTATATATAGACGATAAAGGCAACAAATTTATTGTAGGCGTTATCCGCGACATAACCGATTTAAAAAATACTCAGGAAAAATTAAGGGAAGCAAAAGAGGTGCAATCGCGTTTTACCGCGGTTGTTTCGCATGAATTACGAACTCCGCTTGCTGCGATACGAACGGGAGTAAATATAATCTTAGACGGGCTCTCGGGTCCGATTAATTTTGAGCAGAGGGATTTTTTGGAGATAGTCAAAAAAAACATTGAACGGCTTTCCCGCCTGATTAACGATGTTTTGGATTTTCAAAAACTTGATTCCGGGAAGATGCATTTCGATATGAAGCTCAATAATATAAACGAGGTAATTCAGGAAGTATATAAAGCAATGCATCACTTGGTAGAGAAGAAATATCTGAAATTTATATTAAACCTGGATGAAAAAATACCGGATTTTACTTTCGATAAAGATAAATTCATACAAGTAGTAACTAACCTTGTCAACAACGCCATAGCCTTTACCGACAAAGGTTCAATCGCTATAACAAGTAAGCTTGAAGGAGACACTATGCACGTTATAGTTGAAGACACAGGCGTTGGCATAACCGAGGAAAGCCTGCCCAGGTTATTTAATCCTTTTGAACAGGCAGAGCGCCAGGACAGCGGAAAAAGGCAGGGCACAGGCCTCGGGCTTGCAATATGCAAGGAAATAATTTTAAAACATAAAGGCAAAATTTGGGCAGAACCTAAAAATACGGGCGGCTCTGTTTTCCATTTCACATTGCCCGTCGCGCGCGAAAATGAATAAAAAAATACTCGTAGTTGATGATGAGCCCGATATTTTAAAAGAAGTATCTTTCATTTTGCAAAAAAATGGTTTTACGGTTTATACCGGCGTAAACGGCCAGGAGGCAATAGGCCTCGCGGAAAAGTTTAAACCCGATTTGATTATCCTTGATGTCTTTATGCCGTGCGTTAGCGGCTCAGAGGCCGGTAAAATAATAAAACAACGCGACGATTTAAAACATATTCCAATTATATTGCTTACCGCAAGCATAGATAATATCGAAGAAAAAAGAATCGAATGCATGGCGGATGATTATGTATTTAAGCCTTTTGACTATCAGGAGCTATTGAAAAAAATCGATAAACTTATAAAATGATAATATGGATAATAAACGAGTATTAATAGTAGATGACGAAATTGATTTTCTTACTCTGATAAAAAAGAGAATAGAATCCTGGGGATACAGGGTAATTACGGCAAGTTCCAAAGATGAGGCGCTGGAAGCGCTTGACACAACGTCTCCGCGCGTAATTATACTGGACTATATGATGCCTGACATAAACGGTATTGAGTTGTTACGGAAAATCCGCAAAACCAACAAAAAAATCCCCGTTGTTATGTTTACTGCGCAACCCACAATGGCGGCCATGGCAGAGGCAAAAGAGCTTGATATTGTTGCATTTATCCCCAAGGAAAGCTCCATGGTAGATACGGAAAAATCCTTAAAAATGGCCCTGGAGTTGATTTTCCAGAATCCTTGAGTTTTTTGGTATTTTACCCCGGCCATGCGGGCCAAAGGTGTTGTAATAAAGCTTCAAGCGCCAGCTTGAGCGGGGTTTACTTATTCAGGCAAAAATGGTATACTATCCCGTTACTAGATGGCCGCGGCCTATGTCCGCGGTAAATAGCAAGCGGAACGTCGCCCCAGGAGGGGTTTCAGTCTAAAATGTTGTTAGCCGTGAGTGAAGAAAAAAAAGAATTAAGAAAGAAATTACTAGCCAAACTCTTATCTTTAACCGGAGAAGAGTTAAAAAGGAGGAGCCAGAATGTTGAAAAACGCTTATCAAACTTACCTATATACAAATATGCAAAACTCGTTATGGTTTATTACCCTTTAAGGGGTGAAGTAAATATTTTAGGGATGGTTAGGAAAGATTTGGGACTTAAGCGATTTTGTTTCCCATTTATGAATTTAGAAACAAAAGATTTAGAGGTTTACGAGGTAAATAGTCTGGAGGATGATTTTTCTGTTGGCCCTTTCGGGATTATGCAGCCCTTGCCGGGAAAGACAAAAAAAGTAAATATCGAAGAAATAGATATGGTTATTGTCCCTGCCCTTGCTTTTGACCGAAATTGTAACCGATTGGGCAGAGGAGCAGGGTTTTATGACCGCTTCCTGAAAAGGCTGAATCCTCCTTGTAAAAAAGTGGGTATCGCTTTCGAATCCCAAGTCTTGGATGACCTTCCTATCCATCCTTCCATGGATCAGAAAGTTGACGTAATCGTCAGCGAAAATTTCTGTCTCTAAAGTAAACTACAATTTGGTTTAATCAGGTTTTTTGAAGGAGGTAATTATGGGAATTATTTACGTATTATTGGGTATTGTCGCCGGCCTTGTTTCAGGATGGTGGCTTGGCGAAATTTTCGAAAAAAATAAACTCAAGAAAGCAAAAGACGATGCAGACAAAATCTTAAAAGAAGCAAAATTAAAAGGCGAAGAAGTAGTCCGTAAGGCAGATTTGGACGGAAAAGAATTGCTTTATAAATTGCGGATGGATTTCGACAAGCAGCATACTGCGAAAAAAGACGAACTGTTTCAACTGGAAAAACGCCTCATTCAGCGCGAGGAAAACCTTGAAAAGAGGCTGGATTTTATCGAAACCAAAGAGCAGGAACTTTCAGCGCGGGAGGCAAACCTTAAAAAACTTTCACAGGAGCTCGAGAGTAAAAATGAAACTCTTCGGCAGTTGATAGAAGAAGAAAAAGAAAAATTAAGAAAAATTTCTTCCCTCACCCAGGAAGAAGCAAGAGAGCTGCTTCTTAAAAGATATGAAGAAGAGTTAAGGTCGGAAAAAGCAAAAATGATACGTGTGATGGAAGAAGAAGTCAAAGAAGAAGCAGAAAAAAAAGCAAAAGAAATAGTTTCTCTGGCCATACAAAAATGTGCGGTTGAGCAAACAACTGAAAGCACGGTAAGTGTGGTGCAGCTTCCCAATGACGAGATAAAGGGGCGCATTATAGGCAGAGAGGGCAGAAATATCAGGGCATTTGAAATGGCAACCGGCGTAGACCTTGTAATAGACGATACTCCGGAAGCGGTTAATCTTTCAAGCTTTGACCCTGTAAGGCGTGAAGTTGCCCGCATATCGCTTGAGAGGCTTATCCAGGATGGCAGAATTCATCCTGCGCGAATTGAAGAGATTGTTGAGAAAACCAAGCAGGATTTTGAAAAACAATTGATGGAAGAAGGTAAAGCGGCCGCTTTTGAAATAGGCGTGCACAACCTTCATCCGGAACTGATTAAGCTTTTGGGAAAATTGAAATACCGCACGAGCTTCGGCCAGAACGCGCTTCAGCATTCAAAAGAAGTGGCTTTTATAATGGGAGTTCTTGCTTCAGAGCTCGAACTTGACCCCAGGCTTGCCAAAAGAGCAGGGCTCTTGCATGATATCGGAAAAGCAGTAGACCACCAGGTTGAAGGAACGCATGCGCAAATAGGCGCGGAACTTTTAAAAAAGTACGGTGAAAACGAAATAGTCATAAATGCCGCAGAGGCCCATCATGAAGAAAAGGAATTTAACTCTTTGTATTCGCTACTCGCTCTTGTTTCTGATGCTATTTCAGCTTCACGCCCCGGAGCAAGAAGGGAAACGCTCGAAAGTTACATTAAGAGATTAAGACAACTTGAAACCATAGCTAATTCTTTTCCGGGCGTTGATAAGAGTTATGCTATTTCTGCCGGACGCGAAATAAGAGTGATAATCCAGGCAAGCAAGGTAAAAGACGAAGAAGTTTCTCTCCTTGCTCACGAAGTAAAGAAGAAAATTGAAGCAGAAATGGATTATCCCGGAAATATAAAAATAACAGCCATACGGGAAACCAGGGCTATTGATTATGCAAAATAGGCAGCAAATTTACCAAAATCAGCCTGAATTAAGCGCTTTTTACGCTGAAATAATTTGGTTGAGGAATTTTTAAAGAAGGTATAGAATACCTAAATAATGAAAATACTATTTATAGGCGATATAGTAGGAAAGCCTGCTAGAATCTACATAAAAGAGGCTTTACCTTCTTTAAAAAAGAGCTTAAATCTTGATTTTATAATTGCAAACGGAGAAAACTCCGCTGGCGGTTCGAGCATTACGCCGGATACGGCGGCGGACCTTTTTGCAAGCTCAATAGATGTGGTTACTACGGGCGACCACATCTTTAAAAAACAGGAAGCAAAACTGGTTCTTGATACAATGGATGTTTTAAGGCCGCTTAATTACGGCGAACTAGCTAACGGCCGCGGTTGTTTGATAAAAGAAATTAATGGCAAAAAAATAGGCGTGGTTAATCTCTTGGGGCGGGTTTTTATGCAACCGATGGATTGCCCCTTTAGGGCAGTCAGGAATATCATCGAGGACCTTCGAAGCAAGGTTAAAGTAATTATCGTTGATATGCATGCTGAGGCAACCAGCGAAAAACTTGCTATGGGATATTTCCTCGCGGGTAAAGTTACCGCAGTAGTCGGCACGCATACGCATATACCAACGGCGGATGAAAGAATAATCGATGGGGTAACCGCCTATATTACCGACGTTGGAATGACAGGCAGTTTCGACTCAGTTTTAGGAAGAGAAAAACATCAGATAATTGAGCGTTTTGTTACAAACCTGCCGGTTCGTTTTAATTTGGCGCAGAACGACGTACGCATACAGGGCGTTATAATTGAGGCAGATGATGCAACAGGGAAAGCCATCTCGATAAAAAGGGTAGAATATAAACAGGATGCTTAACCGAGCAAAGCGAGGTTAAAATGGATTATCAAGGCATAGAAAAACGTAGATTCGTAAGAGCAAAATTTCCTTGCAGTATTTCCATTCATACTTTGCATGAACACGTAATTACTACCTATACAGAAAATATCTCCGCTGGAGGAGTGCGTGTGGTGATTGAGGAAAAACTGGAAACCTCCTCGAATGTTGGCTTGGAAATACAGATAAACAAAAATATTATTATATGCAAAGGAAGAATAGTCTGGGTTGTTAATAAAGAAAGTCCCTACAAAAAAGGCATATTTTACTATGATACAGGCATAGAATTTTATGAAATAAAGGAAAATGACAGGCGTATCATAAATGATGCCATAGAAGAAATCCTTAAAAGCGAAAAATGATTTTAGAAAAAATAAATTCTCCAAAAGACCTTAAAAATCTCAAGACGGAAGAGCTTAATGCTTTAAGCCGGGAAATAAGAGATTTAATAGTTAAGGTAGTTGCAAAAAAAGGCGGCCACCTTGCCTCTTCTTTAGGCGCGGTTGAATTGACGGTTGCGCTTCACTATCTTCTTGATACTCCCCGGGATACAATTATTTTCGATGTAGGGCATCAAATTTACGCTCACAAGATATTGACCGGAAGGCGCGAGGCGTTTGTGAATTTAAGAGAGTACAGGGGGATAAGCGGTTTTCCTAATTCAACGGAAAGCCCATATGACACTTATATATCAGGGCATGCTTCAACGGCTGTTTCCTGGGCGCAGGGAATAGCTGAGGCAAAAAAACTAAAGAATAATAATTCAAAGACTGTTGCAATAGTGGGCGATGGGTCACTCACCGGAGGAATGTGCTTTGAGGCGCTAAATGCCTGCGGGCATACCCAAAGCGACTGCATGGTCATACTCAATCATAACGAAATGAGCATTTCTCCTTCCGTAGGGGCGCTTAGTAATTATCTTGTAAAGCTAACTTCAATGCCTGTTTATAACCGCATAAAGAATGAACTTGAATCTTTTCTCGAGCATTTTGCAATAGCAAAAAAACTTACCATTAAAGCAAAAAAATTTGAGGAAGCGCTTAAAGGCTTAATCGTCCCCGGTATATTTTTCGAAGAGCTCGGGTTTAGGTATTTCGGGCCTATCGACGGCCACGATTTTAATAAACTTATTCCGACTATTAAAAATGTTGTTTCTTTAAAAGGGCCAAGAATTCTGCACATTATTACCAAGAAAGGAAAGGGTTATAAATCTTCGGAAAACAACCCGGAAGATTTTCATAGCGCAGGCAATTTCGATGTAGCTACCGGGGCGTCTTTAAAAGAGGCCAAAGACGGCTTTGGAGAAATTTTCTCAAAAAAACTGATTGAACTTGCAAAAAAAGATAAAAAAATTGTGGCTATAACCGCAGCCATGCCTAAAGGAACAGGCCTGCATCTATTCAAAGAGCAGTTTCCCGATAGATTGTATGATGTAGGTATTGCGGAATCTCACGCAGTCGGTTTCGCCAGCGGGCTGGCCAAGGGCGGAATTAAACCTGTAGTAGCGCTTTACTCAACATTC